>JANQQS010000014.1 GCA_028284955.1 Myxococcota bacterium
GCGAGCGCCCCCACAGCGAACGACTGAGAGGTACAAACGTACCTCGCAGGGAGAGAGCGAGGAGGTAAGCCGCAATCAGGCCAAAAGATCAGCGCTCTATGCTTCGGCTTCGTCGGTGCCGTACATCGACTCCGCGATTTTGTAGGCGCTGAGTTCGAGCTGTTGGAGGGCATCTCGAATGGAGACAGCGTCGCCTGCGCCTTCGATGAGTTCGCGGAGGTTGGTGACGTCGATCTCAACTTGTTCGATGATCTCACCAGGGACAAGCTCGCGACATTCTTCGACTGCGCGTTCGCTGGTGTAAAGTAGCGCTTCTGCGCTGTTGCGAAGCTCCGCGAGTTCTTTTCTTTTCTTGTCGCTTTCGGAGTACTGCTCCGCGTCGGCAATGATGCGTTCGATTTCTTCTTCGCTGAGACCGCTCGATGCGACGACGCGTACTTTTTGTTCTTTGCCGGTGCCGAGGTCTTTGGCGTTGACGTTGACAATGCCGTTGGCGTCGATATCGAACGCGACCTCGATTTCCGGCACGCCTCGAGGCGCGGGGGGAATGGGCGCCAACTCGAACTTGGCGAGCGACTTGTTGTCGGCAGCCATCTCGCGTTCGCCCTGCAACACATGCACGGGAACGAAGTTTTGGTTGTCGACGCTGGTGGTGAAGATTTCGGCGCGCCGGGCGGGGATCGTGGTGTTTCGCGGGAGGAGCGGAGTGAAGATGCCGCCGCCGGTTTCGACTCCCAAGCTCAGCGGGGTGACATCAAGGAGGAGGACTTCGTCGACTTCGCCGCTGAGCGACGCGCCTTGGAGCGCGGCTCCGCAGGCGACAACTTCGTCTGGGTTAACTCCTTTGTGTGGCGCTTTGCCAAAAAACTCGGTGACCTTCCGGGTCACCAGGGGCATGCGCGTTTGTCCACCTACGAGCAACACTTCATCGATGTTGCTCGGTTCTAGGCCTGCATCTTTGAGTGCCTGTTTGCACGGTTCGAGTGTTCGATCGACGAGTGCGGAGACCAAGATCTCAAGCTCGCTGCGCTTCAGTTTTGTCTCGAGGTGTTTCGGTCCGCTTTCGTCGGCTGCGATGAAAGGCAGATTAAGGTCGGTATCGAGCGCGGTGGAGAGCTCGTGTTTGGCTTTCTCGGCTTGCTCTTTGAGCCGTTGGAGCGCGATCCGATCGTCCCGAAGCTCGATTCCCGTGCTTTCTTTGAATCGGCGGGCGAGTTCTTCGACGATGGCGTTGTCAATGTCTTCGCCGCCGAGGTGGGTGTCTCCCGCAGTGCTTTTCACGCTGAATACGCCGTTCGATATCTCCAGCACCGAGATGTCAAACGTGCCGCCACCCAAGTCGTATACCGCGATGCGCTGACCTTCGCTCTGTTTGAATCCGTACGCGATCGCGGCAGCGGTTGGCTCGTTGATGATGCGCTGCACGTTGAGGCCAGCGATTTTGCCGGCGGCTTTGGTTGCGGAGCGTTGCGCGTCGTCGAAATACGCCGGCACGGTTACCACCGCGTCGGTCACCTCTTCGCCGAGGTAGGATTCTGCGACATCTTTCATGGCCTTGAGAATCATCGCGCTGATTTCGGGAGGTGAGTACTCTTTGCCCTGTATGGATACCCATGCGTCGCCGTTGGTGCTTTGCACCACTCGATACGGGACGAGGCCCGTATGACGCTTGGCTTCGTCCGATTCGAATCGGACGCCCATGAGTCGTTTGACGGCGAATACCGTGGTGTCCGGATTGGTCACGGCTTGACGCTTCGCAACCGTTCCGACTCGGCGGGTTTCGTCTTTTCCGAACGAAACAATGGAGGGAGTGGTTCGGCTTCCCTCGGCGTTGGGAATCACGACCGGTTCACCGTTGTCGACGAACGCAACGCACGAGTTGGTCGTGCCCAAGTCGATCCCGATCACCTTACCCATAGAGCAAGTTTATCCCGCAAGCTGTTCAAACTAAATATGAAACCAGCGAAGCCAGTGTTTTCTCGTGCCCGTTCTTCTGAGATTGGATGTCGACGGCTAGCCTTCGCTGGGGGGAGCCTTCGCGACGACGACCATGGCGGCACGAAGGAGTTTTCCTCCAAATCGGTAGCCCGGAACCACTTCGCTTACGATGGTGCCCACCGGGTGATCGGTGGTTTCCATCTGCTGCACCGCGTCATGTACGTTGGGATCGAAGCGTTCGCCCACTGCTGCGACGCGCTCGAGCCCGATGCGGGACGCAGTTTCTTCGAAACCTTTGAGCACCATGCGAACCCCTTCGGCCACTGCTTCGATTTCAGTGGCTGACGAGGCGGCGTCGACGGCTCGTTCGAGATTGTCTACCAAGGGCAGCACCTCTCGAAGAATATCTTCGCGCGCGCGCTTAGCGGCGTCGTCGATGTCGCGACGTGACCGTTTGCGAAAATTATCGAAGTCGGCAGCCATACGCAGAAGCTGATCCTTCAGCTTGCCGCGCTCGGTCTCTTGCTGTTGAGCTTCGTTGTTCGCGGCGTCACCGGTCGATGCTCCCTGGTTTTCGACGTCGCTGTCCTCGTGCTCCATATTCGCGCCTGCCGAGGGTGGCGAAGCGGCATCCGAGCCTGAGGCTGCGCTTTGAGGCGAAGCGCTCCCCTCTTGCGGTGGTTCGCGAAGGTTGTCTGAGGGGTCTGTGTTCTGCGCCATTTTTCCGTTGCTGTTCACGGGGCCATCCTCCGTCATCGCGTGGGATTCGGGTGAGGGTTCCGAGTAGGGGATTGAACGTGATATAGGGGTTCCCGTGTGTCTCGACAAGGTTTTGGAAGCGTCTAGGCGTCGCCGCTGTCGGAGTCTGAATCCCCGCCGGATTGGTCAGCTCCGCCATCGAGCACATGACTCATCGCTTGAGCGGTGTAGGCGACCAGTGGAACGACTTTGCCGTAGTCCATTCGTGCCGGTCCGATGACGCCGAGGGTTCCGCTTTCTGCGCCCGATTTGCGGTAGGTGCTGGAGATTAGGCTTACATCGTTGACGTTCGCAAGATTCGCTTCGGAACCGATCACCACCCGCACGCCCCCGGCGGCGATGGTGCCGTCGAGGAGCTCGAGCCAGTGGCCTTTTTCTTCCAGCGCGCCAAGAAACCTCCGCATCTTCTCCGCATCGAGAAATTCGGGTCGATCGAAGAGTCGCCCTTGCCCTTCGATGACCACCGGGCGCGGCTCATTCGATGGCGAAACGGTTGCGTTGATCATCTCTTGAGCCTGTCTTCGCAGTTCGTCGTATTCGTCTCGTTGATCCGCTACCTCATGCGCCAGCGCATTGCGCACGTCGAGCAAAGATTTTCCCGCCACCAGCGATGCGAGGTAGTTGTTGAGCCGTTCAAGCTTGGGACGAGGCGTGCTCGGTACGTCCAACACACGGTTTTGCACCGCGCCGGATTGACTCACCAGAACCGCAAGGAGCTGGGTTTCCGACAGGTCGATAAATCGGAGCTGGGCTAAGCGCTCTTCGTCCGGCCGAGGCGACGCGACCACCGCCGCGGCCCCGGTGAGCGTGCTCAATAGCCGTCCCGTCTCGCGCATCACGTCGTCTTGCGGCGTAAGTTTTGCGAAACGCTTCGCGATCTCCGCTCGATCCATTGCGGAAACCTGTCGCATGTGAACCAGCGCATCCACGAACACACGGAAGCCGTTGTCGGTGGGGATTCGTCCTGAGCTTGGGTGCGGTTGTTTGAGATAACCTCCCTCCTCCAAGTCGGCGAGTACGTTCCGGATGCTCGCGGGCGAAAGATTGATTCCGTACCGTTTGCTCAGCCGCCGCGAACCGACAGGCTCGCCAGTGCTGATGTACTCGGTGACGACCGCGTACAGAATTCGACGGCTGCGAAAGCTCAGCTCCACGACAGTTCACCTAACCGCAGTTTCGGCCGAACTCGTTGTGATTTGGCCTAAACCATTGAAAATACTAGCCTTCGAGTTGTTCTCTGTCAAGGTGCAGGACCCAACTCGGTTCGGCGAATTTTTTTTAAAGATCGATGAGCGAATTCTGGCTTCTGTGTTATCACCTCGGCCCGCCAAAACCCGAGAGGATTTGGTCTAGCGTTTCCAGAGCCTCCCGCTTTGCGATTTTGGTGCGGTGTAATGTTTGGGGATAGAGGGCTCTATCTTCCCGACTTTGTTCCATTTTTCTTGATTTTCAGTCTTGTTGTCTGTCTGTGGATAACGCCGTCTGACGGACGACCCCGGAGCGCGTCGAAATCCGCTTTGCGCCTGGCGGGGTGGCTTTGGCGCTTGGCCTTTGCACTGAGCAGTATTCAGCCGTTGTGGTAGTCTCGCCGTCCATTCTCGATGCCTGATCAGACACCGAATATTTCACCGCTCGACCAAGCATTCGCCGAAAAACTGGAGGGAAACTACGAGGAAGCCCTGCGTCAGGCGTGCGATTTGGTCGAACTCGCCGATTATGACGCGGCTGCCGCGTTCCTCCTCGCGGACCTGCTTCGGTTGGGCAATCGCGTACAGGACGCGGCGAAGGGGTTTGAAGCCGCCGTCGAGGCGTCGATTCGCCGGGGTGATTTCGCGATGGCGGTGGTGGCCGCGAAGGCCCTCGAGAGCGTAGCCGGAGACGCCGACAAGCAACTGCTTCAGATCGCCATGGCGTTCGGGAAAGGCTCCGCGCGGCTCGATGACGTGCCGCAGGCGCCCCCGCCGCTTCCACCGTCGCTTCCTCCGGAAGGGGGAAACGCGCGAAATCTGACCGACGCAGCGCTGCTCGACCACGCGAGCAAGGTGCTCGCGACTTTTCTCGCGGGCTCCGACCCACTGCCCGAAAACCAAAAATTGCCGGCCCTGCCGCTGTTCGCGTCGCTCGAATCGGGGGCGCTATTCGAGCTGATCTCCGCGTTTGAAACGCTTGAAATCACGACCGGAGGCGTGGTTGTAGAGCAGCACAGTGAGGGCCACGAAGGCTATGTGGTGGCACGAGGAGCGCTCGAGGTATTTCGTCAGGACAACGAGGGAACGCAAACCACGCTTGCGGCGCTCGGACCGGGCGCGATTTTTGGAGAGATGGCACTCGTTAGCGACGCGCCTCGCGCGGCTGGCGTACGCGCCATGGAACCGGCCCTACTGCTCGTCGTGCATCGGGACGCGCTCGAGCGATTGGCGGAAGATCAACCAATCATCGGGGAGGAGCTTGGTCGATTTTGCCAACATAGAATGGTATCTAATCTGATACGACACAGCGCGATTCTGAAAGCTGTCGATCCTTCTGCGCGAACCGACTTGATCGCGCGCTTCGCTCCGCGCACATTCACTGCCGGACAGGTGCTAGTTGAACAAGGAAACGAGCCTGAGGGGCTGTACCTGATCGCGAGCGGCGGGGTGGAAGTGCGAAGCGCCGACGCGGACGGGGATACGCTCAAGATCGCTGAGCTTGGTCCCGGCGACGTGGTTGGTGAAATTTCATTGGTGTTGAGAAGGCCAGCGTCAGCAGACGTTGTGGCGATCCATCAGACGGTTGCGCTTCAGCTCCAGCGGGAGGAGTTTCAGGACACCATACGTGAACATCCCGGGCTACTGAGCGAGCTGTACGAGCTCGCCGCCAAGCGCGACGAGGAAACCAAAAGCGTTGTGGGGCTTCAGGCCCTCGACGTCGAAGATGCGATTCTCATCTGAACGTTCGGCATGCGTGGTGAACGTGGGGCCCACCTGAAGCAACGAACATTGAACACCGATCGAACGCTGAGGACGATGACTCAAGCCGCACCACAGCAAAAAAAGACGTCCCGTTTCGGGGAACGCTTCGGGTTTGGCGGCGTGGAGTTTGAGATTCTGGCCGGCGAAACGTTTCGTCTTGCGCCCGAATACGCCGGCTGTGTCGGATGTGGCCCGGTCGCAGCTCAGATTCGCTGCTCGTTGCATCGTCCGAGGACGATAGCGTCCGAGCCGGTGGCAGATTCGCTTCCATCGAACTCATTTGATCGCAGCGGAGGTGCTCCAGTTTGTTGCGAGTGGCTGGACGGAGACAATGCCCGCGTACGTACGCTTGGTATGACGGCACAGCTTCGACGGCTGCGGGGCGGTATGTATGCCGCGGTAGCGCATTCCGAGCGGCCGTACGATGACGGATCGGCGGTTGTGTCGGCGTTGTCGGCGGCGGCGGTGGAGCGAGAAGGTGGCGCAGTACTGCACGCCGCGGGAATCGAACTTGACGGCGCGGTGGTGCTCTTGATCGGTCCCTCGGGGGCGGGGAAAACCACCGCTTGCAATCAGGCACGCGGAGCATCGTGGTTCGTTCGCGATCGCGCCATGGTGGTGGCTTCGCCGCGGGGTCCGTTCGTGTGGTCGTTGCCGGGGGGTTCGGATCGCGACCATCAACTTCCACGGTCCGCGATGAACTGTTTGCCGCTGGCTGGCGTGCTAAGGGTCCGCCAGGGGGACCGACACGCGATTCATCGTCTTTCGTTGAGCCAGTCAGTTGCTGCGATGCGCGAGTCGATGCTCGCGCCGACCTCCGATCCGTGCGCCGAGTCCGCTCGAATCGAGGCCCTCACCAAGTTGATCGGCGGCGCGACGACGAACGATGCGCGTTGCGGGGGACACGTACCTTTCGGGGAGGTGCACGTGAAGCTCGGCGAGCCGATTACCGATGTCATCAAGAATTGGATTCAGCATCAACAACCAGTGAACGCGTAGGGATGGCAGATATGCAGCAAATCGCAGACCAAACTCGGGTTGCACAATCCGAGCGAACCGCGTCGCGCGTGATCGACGGCCGTGCTGTGGTGGTGGTGATAGACGAGCAGAAACTTCATACTCTGAACCCCGTCGGCACATTCATTTGGTCGCTGGCCGACGGCCGAACCATCGACGGCATTGCGGCTGAGTTGGCGAATGAGTTTTCGATCTCGCCCGGCGATGCGCTCGCTGATACCAAGCGATTTGTGATGCAGTTGCGGGAGCTCGGGGCCCTAGACGTTCGGCCGGCGTCGTGACTTCAGTTCCGTTCCACAGGAAGAAAAGCGCTGCCGGAATGGTTGCCGCGCTTCGGGACGATCCACACGCGCCCTATGCCGCGATGCTCGAGATCGCGGATCGCTGCAATGAGGTTTGCGTTCATTGCTACCAGATTCAGGGGCTCAAAGGGGAGATGAGCACCGCCGACCTAAAAAAGATCATGGACGAGTTGGCTGATATGGGCGTCCTCTTTTTGACCCTGTCAGGCGGCGAGCCCACGCTGCGGCGTGATTTTCTGGAGTTGGTGGCCTACGCGCGAAAAAAGAAGTTCGCGGTCAAGATTTTTACCAACGGTCTCAATATGACTCAGGAATTGGCTGAGTCACTGAGCTCGCTGGCCGTGCAGGAAGTTCAAATCAGCCTGTATTCTCACTTGCCGGAAGTTCACGATCGGACCACCGGGGTTCCTGGATCGTGGACCAAGACGGTTCGCGGCGCGCGCGCGCTGATCGAGTTGGGTGTCAAGGTTGTGCTCAAGTCGCCGTTGATGTCTACCAACGTGGGTACATATCGAGAATATGTGGATTTTGTGGCGTCCTTGGGCGCCGACCACATGGTCGACCCTCATATTGACCCTCGGGAAGACGGCGACCGATCCATCGAGGCGCTGCGGGTCAGCGACGAAGACTATGTGGCGGTTCAGTCCGACCCGTCGCTCAATCGATGGACGCATGTCCGCGACAGAGAAAAAGATCTCGAGCGGAGCGTCTGCGGAGCGTGCAGCGGGGTGGTTCACGTGGAGGCCAACGGCGAGATACGTCCCTGTACTCAGCTCGGAGTGGAGGTTGGAAACGCGCGAGATGGCGTTCGGCGTGCGTGGAAAGAACACCGCGTAGGCAATATGATTCGCGGGCTGCAGTGGAGTCACCTTCATGGGTGTAGAGATTGTGATTTGCAGCCGTACTGCCAGCGCTGCTTTGCGAACTCGCTCGCGGAGCGAGGTGACGCGCTCGGGCCGTATCCGACGGCGTGCAAGAAGGCGCGGGTTCACTACGGCTTGGCTCATGAATGCACCGTAGAAGTGGTGCAGGAAACTTCGGTTGGAACGACCGAAGCTGCGGAAGTGGGACCCTACCAGGAGATTGAGGTAGGGACCCTGCGGCGAATCCCGGATCGATTAACGGTTGCGGATCGGGCGCTGAGAGATTCCTATGGGTGGATTCGTGCGAATCATGATCACGCATCCGAACAATCGTCCATTTCGGGCGAAGTGCCCCGCATTTCGAACGAACAAGGGCTTGTGAAACTGCGCCGGAAACGGCGGCAAAAACCAGGTCGGCTCAAGGCCAGTGGGTTTCCTCGTGCCAAATCTGGCATCTCGTGACGGGTTTCGGTAATTCTGTAGTGGACGTTACATGTGGATAGCTTTGGGGGAGATTAAGATGATTTCGAGTAAGGTACAGGCTTCCTTGAACAAACTTGTCTTGGGATGGGGCCTGCTGGCCGCGGCGACGGCGAGTGGATGTTCTTGCTCAGATTCCAACCCGGCAACACTGACGATCCTTCTTCCTGCCGATGGCGCAACCCTGTCTCCTTCGGACGACGCCGACCCGGATATGGCGGGAATCCAGTTTGAGGTGTCCATGGAGGCCACGCGGCTCGCCGCGGGAGAGGAAATCTCTCTGTTCATCGACGCTTCTCGGTTTCGCGCCGATCCTGTCGCGACTCCGGACGCTACGACCGAGCTGCGCGATGATGCGACCGCTCGAATCACGGTGACCCTCCCGGTGGGAGAACACGAGCTGCTTGCGTGTGCCCGCAACTGCGGTGTCCAGTCGGAAGTCGTTCGCATCACCGTTTCGCAATCGTGCGCGGTGATCACGTTCGTGACTCCGGAGCCGGATCCCGAAGGGATGGATGTCCGCCTCGGACCTGGTGACGATACCGATGGAGAAGCTTGCGGAACTACGTTCCAAACCGACGTCCGCATCTCCACCGATGCGGGTGACGGGCAAACCGCTCAGCTCTTCGTGAACGGAACCCCTCGCGTGGCTACGCAGATCGACGGCACGGTGGCGAACTTCCAAAACGTCGTGCTCGACAATCGGGGCGATACCGCGAACCGGCTGGAGGTCGAAGTGACGACCTCGGAAGGGCGTGTGTGCCGCGAGGCGTTTGGATCAGATTTGTTTGTGGACTGCGAAGGGGTGAGCTGCGCGATCACGTCTCCGATGACCGATCAACCGTTTCTCAACCAGTCGGATGACACGTCCGCCGAAGACGGCTTTCAGACCGACTTTAACGTGACGACCGATGCGGACGGAGTAGACCAAGAAGTCCGTCTGTTGGTCGACGCCGAAGATCCCATCACCGCAACCGCGACGGCAGTGGATGACGGCGGCCAAGCTGAGTTTCCGAACGTGGGGCTGGCCGAGGGTGCGCGTGCCGTACGCGCTGAGTGTACCGATTCGTCGGGGAACGTGACGCAGTCCGGAGTGGCGATGTGGACGGTGGATATCACCCCATGTGGCGCGACGTTTGATAGCCCCACTGCAGACCAACTGTTCATCGACGACGACGACCAGGACCCGTCTGCGGACGGCATTCAGATCGCGGCGATGGGCGGCGTGAGCGGAGAGGCGTGTGAAAACGTTGCGGCCGGTCAGTGCGGTACCGCGCTCGCGGACGGTATGCTCTCGGACGGTTCGTGGACCGGCACCGTGACCCTCGCGAGCACCCCGCGCCAGGAGCTCTGCGTCGAGGTCACCGACGAAGCCGGAAATGTCGGTGAAGCTCGGGTGATGGTGCAAGTGCGTACCGACGCGCCCCAGCTTGAGATCACGAGTCCGAGCAGCGCTGCGAAGTACAACCTCGACGGCACTATGGATGCGGAGGGCGATACGCGTACCGCCGACCTTGATTCGAACACTGCGGCATGCGACGCGGCGTTCGCCGTCGACTGCAGCGAGATCGGCGAAGACGTGATGCTGCTCCGAGAAGACACCATGACGGAGCTCGCGACGGCCAGCTGCGACGCGACGATGGGTCTTCCTCTGGGCGGACGAGCGACGTTTGCTTCGGTCGCGCTTCCGTCGGCGAATGATGGCAGCAGCTACAACGTCGTGGCGCGTCAGACTGCGGATCGGTTGACCGGAACTTCGGTGCCGCTTTCGATCACTGCCGACTGCGAGCGCCCAGCGTTTGGAATTACGCGGCCGATGTGCGGAGAGACGCTTCGTCCCGCCACCGATGACGAAGACCCCATGACAGCGGGTTTCCAGTATCGCGTAGTGGTGCTCAACGCGAACAATCCGGCTCCGGATACCACGCTGACGCTGTCGAGCGGATATACGGACACCAGCAACATGCTCGTGGGCCTGAGCAATGTATTCGACAACGCGGACTTTGGGGCCGGCGGCATGATCGACATCGAGGCATGCGGAACCGATGACGGAGGCAATCGCGGATGCACGGATGCATGCTCGGTCAACGTGGTCGATTTGCCGACGGTTACGATCACCGCTCCGGCCGATATGTCAGCCCTTGATGCAGGAGACGATTGCGACGGCGGGACGGCAGGGTTTCAGCTGCGGGTGCAGGCCACCACCGACGCTCCGGATTCCGCGACCGCGACCGTCACTGTGGGCGCGGGAAGCGAGCAGAGCGTAAGCGTGAGTGGTGGGGCGATCGATGCCTGCGTAGAAGGCGCCCAGGGCGAAGATTTGCCCGTCGTGGTGGCGGTCACCGATACGCGAGGCACCGGAAGCGACACCGTACGGGTGAGCATCGACTCGCTGCCGCCGACCGACGCAATCAGTACGCTGGCGGTCGACTCGGTCACTGATCGGCGGGGCGGTATCGTTCGATTTACCTGGACGGCGGTGGGGGACACCGATGGCAGCATGCTTCGCAGCTACGAGATGCGTTGTGATTCGAGCGCCATCACGACGGAAACGGAATGGAACAACGCCGACGTGTTTTCGATCTCCGGCGCGCCAGCGGGCGTGGGTGCCGTTGAACTAGAAGACGTTTCCGGGTTCCGTATCGGCAGCCCGCTCGAGTGCACGGTGCGCGCTTCGGATCGAAGCGGATCGCTCACGCCGATCGGCAACAGTGCGACTGTCCAGCTTGATTTCCTCCAGCAAGTGGTGAGCTTGGCGGGGAGCTTGCGTCTCGGAAACGCGTTTGCGGCAGCGGGTGATCTCAACGGCGATGCCATCGACGACGTGGTCATGGGCGGGAACGGCGCGGCGTATCTCTACTTCGGTTCGACCGGCGGCCTAGGCGCTGAACCTTCAGTGACCATCACGGGGCCATTCACCGAGTTTGGTTCTCGGGTCGCGGCGCTGGGTGACTTCAACGCTGATGGACGAAACGATTTTGCGATCGGTTCGTTCGTGGAGCCCGGCACCCTTGCGGGGGCGGTCTATGTGTTCTTCGGACGCGACGCGGGAACTCCGTGGCCGGCGAGCATTACGGTGAGTAGCGCGAACTGCATGGGCGGTGTCGATGTATGCTTCCGCGGAGACGTTGCCGTGACGCTCTTTGGCTTCTCGCTTGCGGGCGGCGACGTGAATGGTGATAGCGTTTCGGATCTTGTGGTGGGTCGCCCCAATCCTTCACCTGGCTCAGCGGTGATATTGCTCGGAAGCAATGGTTTCACTTCGGGGCAGACCGTCAACGTGGTGGGCGACGCGCCGTCCGGCTTCCTTGTCGCACCGCCGATGGGGCCCACCTCGGGCTTCGGCAACAGCGTCACGACCATTTCCGACCTCAACGGGGACGGTCGAGCGGAGGTGGCCATTGGCGCGCCGCTCGGTAATCGAGAGGTGTTCCAGATGCTTGGCCGCGCCTACGTCGGACCGGGACTTGAACCGGTCACGCTGACCGCGGGCGACGTTGTAGAGGCATCCAGCACAGGCGGGTTCGGCATCAACACGCGCGGTCTCGGCGATGTCAATGGCGACGGTCTCCCCGATCTCGGGGTGTTTGCCACAGCCGCGCTTGGCCGAGGCTTCATGACGGTGTTCTTCGGTTCGGCGTCGGGTTTCTCCAGCGCGTCCCGAGTCGTTATCCAAAACGACATCATGAGCCCCGACTCAGATAGCGATCAGTTCGGGTTCTTCATGGGCCTTGGCCAGACCGCAACACGCGTGGTGGGCGACCTGGACGGAGACGGAATTGCTGATATCTTGACCGGCTCAACAGAGCGGGGAACCGAGGTAGCGTCTTCGGAAGTTTTCTATGGTAGGGATCCAGCGGTGAACCGAGAACGACTTTCGGCAGATATCTCTGTCCAGCCCATGGCGGCGGGCAATAGCGGAAACCGGCCGACCGAGTACATTGGAGACGTCAACGGCGACGGGTTTGACGATATCGCGGTTGGGGAGCCGGGAACGATGGGTTCGGATGCCGGCCAAGCGTGGATCTACTACTAGTTCCTACAATCCGAGGGAAAGAACGTGACCAAATCAACCGAACAGAGCAGCGATGCATCACGTAAGCGTCGTCCCTATGAGCCTCCCGCGGTGGAAGATACGGTCTCGTTCGAGACCCTGGCGCTGAGCTGCAACAAGCAGCCAGGTGATTTCAACTGCGATTTCATCAATCCGCCACCGAAGTTTTCCTGACCTGGCCGAGATTGATTCGGCCGAGAATACGCCACGACGGGATGATGGATGGCTTTGCGCCTGGCGCATCGCCTGACTCAATGATGTGTTTGCGTCCCGGGAGCACCCATCGCACGCGGTGCGCGAGAAATCCTTCGCTGCACTGAATCAGTACAATATCGCCGGGTTTTGGCTGGGTACACGGCGCGACCAGCACCTCGTCGCCGATACGCAGAGTGGGCGCCATCGACTCCCCCGCGATGACCACCGGAGCGGTCGTTTCTGAAGCATGGTGGTCAGCGATGCGGGATCGCATGCGCATCACGTGTCTCGGCATTCGATGTCCGACGATGCCGATGTGTGTGGCGAACCGCACGGCGGATTTGAGCGGAACGCGTATCGAGAAGGGGGGATCGGGTGTATTGCGCAGGAGAAGACCGGCGGTGATCCACAGCCCGTAATCCGCGAACAGCTTTCGAGTTTTTTGCCACGAATCGAGATCGAGCGGCGCCGAAGCGCTCGACATGTGAGCGATCGTTCGTCTGGGAGTGAACCAGCTCGAGAGGCGGAGAGGCAGAAATGGACGCGGAGGAAACAATGGATGCGCGGGGAATACATGGAGCCCGAAGGTTGCTCCGTCGCGGAGCAGTCGGGCGATTTCCTTGAGCGCGAGACGCGCGGGTCGGGCTCGAATCGACCCGTAGCCTGAAACCACCGCGTCGGCGCCACCGCTCGGTAGAGGGGTTTGGGCAAGATCGGCTCGTACCGAGACCATTCCGCGCATCTGGGTCAGGCGGCACATCGGTTCGGCGTGGTCGACCGCGATGCGTGTTTGCGCGTTGACGCGAGAGAGTAGGCGTCCCGTTCCTGCGCCGAGCTCTACGGCAACCTCGACCGACCCGATCGCTTCGGTCAGAAATCGATCGATGCGGTCGAGGCGCTTTCGCGTGCGCAGGCCAAGCGCTTGGTCGTATTCGCGGGCAAAGCGAATCGCGTCGAAGGTCATCTCATTCGCGGCTCTGCAGCGGCGCGGGGAGGCAAGAATGTCGCGTGGGGGAAGCCGGGATCGGGCTCCCATCGCAGCTTCCGACCTACAGTTTCGGCGAGGGCGTCGAGCTCAGGCGGAGAGAACGGATGGTAAAACCCAACGTTGGTGAAGTACACGTTCTTCGAGGGCGTGATCCGACGCCATTTCGCGATCGGCGCGCCTACGGCTTGGCCCCAGCGTGCCGATGCGCTCCGCTTTGTACGAGCGCGCTCTTCGAGCAAAAAGCTAACCAGCACCGGACCGTGTGGCGCAATCAGGGAGGCGGAGCGGAGCGCCCGGGCGCGATGGTCGGGGTCGAGGACATGAGAGAGGCTGCCGAAGCCGAAGATGACCGCAGCATAGGAGCGGCCGACCTTGCCGTTGAGCGGTCCGCGGTGATCGAGTACGGCGTGGGCCAGATCTTCGTAACCGCCGCACCACACTCGATGAGGCGTTCGAAGTTGGGTCGCACAGATTTTGGCAGCTTTGTCGCCGGGCTCGAACGCATCCACGACATAACCTTGTTCGGCGAGCGAGACGGCTTCTCGCCCGGTTCCTACCCCGCCCACCAGCAATCGAGCGGGCGGCTCGGGCAAGGCGCGCTCAAACCATCCCCGCTCCCATTGAAAGAGACCGGTTTGCAGTGAACGCTGGGTGAATCCGTAGAGCCTTGGCCCGAGATCGGATTGCTCCTCGGTGGAGAGGGCGGCCGTCAAAAAGCCCCCGATCGCGGAGGTGGCCACGCTTTGAATGCGATCCATCGCGACCTGGGAACGAACGTATCCGCTCACGCACGCACGAATCGAGCGGTACCACATCGAGTGATCCAACATGGGCGACAGAGCCTAGGCCGGGTTGCTAAACTCCCGCAACCTGGATGGCGAGTGCGAAGCTTCCTCTGGGTGCCGAACCCTTCTCGAGCTGGGGCCTACGCCTGGATACTGTAAATACGTTCGGGTGAGGTTTGACGCCCACGATCCCTCCAGTACGCTCAAATTCGATGAAGCATCGGATAACTTCCCGAAACTTTGGGGCTTCAGGTCATTGGAGGAGCTCGGGAGGGTGGTCGAATAGCCGGATTTTGAGCGTCGGGCGAGTAGATAGCCGGGCGAACCTCTTTCGATGTCGGCACGGCGCGTTTACCCTATGTATCAGTTAATGACCGCCGAAAATCAGGACCTCGCCGCGCAAGCCCGAGAGCTCATTGCGTCGCAAGAGTACCATGAAGCGGTACGGATTTGCCGGCGGGTGCTTCTGTCGCGTCCGAACGACGTGCAGGTACGACTGCTTTTGGGCCAGGCCTTGTTGCCCCTCGAGCGCTATGAAGAGGTGCGGGTTCAGATGCTGTCGCTGGCCCGGCGAACGCCAGACGACCCTGCGGTCCATCGTCTGCTTGGCGAGGCGTATCTTCGCAGCGGGCAAGAAGACAAAGCGTGGGAGTCGCTGACCGCCGCGCTCCAGCTGGACCCACAGGACGAAGAAGCCGCTGAACTGCTCGGCGAAGTTGCGGGAGAGCCAGCGTCGAACACGCTCGCGCGGTGGTTTGATCCCGACGCGGTAGCCACCGAAGAGGTCGATTTCGAACGAACTACCGACGAGATGGACACCGACGAGTCGTTGGACCTCGGGGGAGCTACCGAGCCTATTCCGCCGGTCGATCTGGATGAAGAGGACACCGCGGCGAATGTTCCGTCGATCAAAGATGTCCCGCCGGAGTTGAGCGCGCCATTGAGCTCGCCTCCGAGTCCGCCTCCGAGCCGGTCGACGGCGCCGAGCGCGCACGCATTGGGTGCGGTCGCTCCGTTGTCCAGTGCGCCCCTATCGCATACCCCTCTGGCGAGCGAGCGCTCGCCGGATCGAGAAACCAAACGCTCCGAACTCGGCCGCGTGGTGGGCCTCGGTCGCCAAGCCTACGAAGCGCGTTCCGGTGCACGCGAGGGCCAGTTTCCGGCGGTCGAAGGCACGTCTGAGCTAGACCTTGCCGAGATCGAAGAAATCGAACAGTCCGAGTCGTCGGTGAGCTATTCGGTGCTGAATCCGGCACCGGAAATCGATCCGATGGATGAGGTGCCTACGGTGGCTCGTCCTCCGTCAATGATGTCAACCGCGAAGGGAGGATCGCCGGCAGGTCGGATCACTGCGGCAGCCGCGTCAATACCGGTGCGCCCAACCCCTCTTGCGGATCCAACTCCCCTGGAAGAGATTCCCACCAACACCGATATTGAGCCGGAGGAACTGGAGGAAGTCGAGCCGCTCGAAATCCGACCGACGCGTATTACCAGCGCGGGGTCTCCTCTCTTTCCTCCATCGTCAGCAGAGCCGGTTGCGGCAGCGCCAGACCAGGCGGAGCGGCGCACGGCGAGCCTGTTTCGGATGAATCGCGTCGGTGCGTCCACGTGGTTGTTCGGCGGGGTCGTCCTTTTGTTGGTGGTGGCCATCGCGTTCGGGCTCCGGTTTTGGCTGGGTGCGCGGGAAGAGCGTGCGCTCGCGCAGGCCGCGCAAAAGGCAGCGGACGATGGTCTTGCGTCGTCGCTTGATGAGGCGTTGGGCCTCGACAAAGCACAAAGCTCGAACGAGCCGAGCCAGATGGCTCGGCGCGCCCGCCTGATGGCGATGGGCGTGTTCGAGCACGGACGCGGATATGGGGCGGAAGCCAGGGCGCTGACGGCTTCGCTTTCAGGGATCGAACCGGTTCCCACCGACCTTTCCGTCGCAGACATCTATCTCGGACTCGCGTCCGGCGAGCTTGGGCGCGTCCGCCGAGGAATCTCCGGCGTGCAGACCGTCCGTGCGGACGACCCGAATGTAGCTGAGGCGGCCTACGCGCGGGCACTCTGGGCGCGCCGAGTGGGTGACCATGCGAGGGCACTCGCCGAGGCTAAAGCGGCGGTCACGCGCCGTCCCGAATCCGTTCGCTATGTCGCTCTGCTCGCGCGTGAAACAGCTGCGATGGGCGATCGGAAGGCTGCGCTGTCGACGCTCGATGGCATGCGTGTGGGGGTCGGTTTGCCGGCTCTGAGAATCGCCCGAGCTCGTATTCTCCTACCAGAACGGCCGCTCGCTCGTGCGCAGAAGGAAGCTACGGTAGTGGCAGGCTCGAGCCAGGCCTCGCGTCCACAACGAAGCGAGGCCCACGCGATTTTGGCAAGATTGGCCGTGTCCGCGGGCGACACCACGCAGGCACGCGAATACGCGATGCGGGCTGAAGAGGATCGGCCTCCAGGCGATGAAGTGCTTGGGCTCGAGTTGATTTCGATCCTTTTGGATGCTCACGCGCCGCAGCAAGCGCGTACGATTCTTCGAGGACTACCTCGTGATCGAGCCCGTCCTGAGTACGGGGCGGCGGTCGCAGCCCGAGTTCATCTCGCGGTGGGTGACCTTGGCGCACTGAAGAGAGTTCTTTCGGCGGCTCGCGAAACGCCAGCGATCTCGTATTTACGCGGCCGATACGAGGAGGAACGCGGGCGAGTTGAAGCAGCGCGTGCCCAGTATCGAAAAGCCGCCCTCGATCCAAGCCACGTGGTCGCTGCACGTGCACGCCTCGGAGCGCTCGAACTGCGGGCAGGGCAACCACGCCAAGCGGTCGAGTTGCTCAAGGCGATTCCTCGTGCACCTGGTCAAACCGAAGTCGTGCTTCTTTTAATCCAAGCGTATCTTGCCGCCAATTTGCCCAACGAAGCGCTTGTGGAGGCCCGGCGAGCGCTTCGAGATCAGCCCGATTCGGCGCCTCTGTTGATGGCCAAGGCGGACATCGACCTCGCACGAGGAGAAAATCAGGCCGCTCTTGCGGTGCTGTCGAAGCTGGCCCAGTCCGCACCCGACGACCCGGATTTGCATGCCAAGTTGGCTGAGACGGCTCGGCGCTGCGGCGATCGCACGCGCGCGCGAACTGCTTTCGATCGGGCCCTGGCCCTCCGTTCCGACCACCCAGTGGCGCTTGCAGGGCTCATTCATCTCGCTGTCGACGAAGCCAATGTCGGCCACGCGCGAGAGATGTTTGAGCGCGCAAAGCGAGCGAAAGTTCAGGGTCCTGATTTCGACCTCGCCGCGGCGCGGCTCTTCGTGGTCGAGGGCGCGGGAGATCAGGCTGTTTCTAGCCTTCGAGAAATGACGCGCCGGCGTCCAAACGCAGGACTATGGGCCGCGCTCGGGCAGGCGTATGTGCACGCCGAGCGCCATGGTCCAGCTCGCCGCGCGTTCGAGCAAGCGATCGAACTCGATGCGTCGAACGTCGACGCGCTGCTGGGCATGGCCCAGGTATTCACGCGTATCGGGGAGCTTAGTCGCGCGTCGCGGAGCATTGGAAGCGCAGAGCGAATCGTGAACGCGCGCAGCTTGGGGTCGACCTATCAAGCGAGAATCTTGTCCGCGAGGTCCCGCTTGCATTTCGAATACGGTCGCTTCGACGAAGCCGCAGAAAAGGCAAAGGCCGCGATACAGCTCGATGGGCGGAACGCTCAAGCGCATTTGCTGTTGGCGCTCATTGCCGTCGAATCGAGTGAGAATCCAGTGCCTCATTTGCGATCCGCGCTCGCTGGCCGCGCCTGTCCCCCGGAAGCGGTTGCGCTTCTCGCCCAGCGACTGCCGCGAAACGGTGGCGAGGCATGTGCGTTGGCGCGTCGCTATCTAACCGCGGCGCCTCAAGGACTTGACGCGCGCGCGATGAAACCTCTCGCCGGGCTCTGCTCGTAGTAATTTAGGGTCTGGCACCCATGGCACCCAGACCCTCTCGCCGGGATACGATCCCGTCGATTCACCCAAGCTCCCCCGCCAGGATGCACGTGACCTGGTTGCGTGAGGGGAATCCGCTGGGGCCCCGCCGCTACGCGGTGGGGCGGGCGCGAAGCGGCGGCGGGAGGGGGGGCCCCGCGGAATCGTATTCCGCGGGGGGAGGGGCTGCGGCCAGACCCTCCAAACAACTGACGGGCCCCGTCGCGTCCTCCGACGCTGCGGCGCGCGAATGCGTGAAAAATATTCCGATGTTGCGCGACCTCTACACCATCAAGATTCGGGTGCCGTGACTCAAGGCACTACCTTGAGCATTGATTCCAAAGTTTTTTCGCGATGCGCTATCGAACAATTTCATAAGAAATTTTCTCTGTTTGTATTGCGATACATCGTGATGGTTCGTTCCGATGAGACAGTGCAAGGTAACGAAATTTATCATTAATAAGACGTTTTGATGGCTCTCTTCTGAAATAGAACTTTCGGCCTACGATAAACTAGTTCGGAGGCTGTGGCGTGATGCCACAGGGTTCAACATTGTTACTTTCTTATATTTTTCTGTTTCGTAAATAGGTTGCAACGGAGCGTAAAACAGTTCGGCAAGCGATGGCGCGAGCATCCATCTTTCGCTACATCAAACCCGTGACTGAGTTGTACGAGGCCAAAGTTTCGGTCGCGATTGTCAACTACCGGACGCCTTCGCTGTGCATCGCGTCGCTCGCATCGCTCGAGCCGGAACTTGCGCAGCTGAAGAACGCGCACGTGTACGTGGTCGACAACCACTCCCGCGACAACTCGGTGCGCGAAATACAACACGCGATTGAGGCGCGACGCTGGAGCTGGGCGACTTGTCTTCCGTTGGACATCAACGGCGGATACTCGGCCGGCAACAACATAGCGATTCGTCGCGCGCTCGATGAATCGAGCGATTACGTGCTGCTGCTCAATCCCGACACCGAAGTACGTTCGGGCGCGGTGGTTCATCTGCTGCGTTTTTTAGAAACGCATCCCGAGGCGGGCATTGCGGGAAGCCGGCTCGAAGACGCCGACGGAACTGTACAGCGCTCCGCGTTCCGCTTTCCTAGCGCGCTCGGGGAGCTCGACGAAGCGTTGCGTTTCGGGCTCGCTACGCGCGCGCTTTCACGATGGACGATCGCTCCCGCGCCATCCGCCACCGCGGAGTCGGTCGACTGGGTTGCCGGGGCGAGCATGATGGTACGACGCGAAGTATTCGACGTGATCGGCTTGTTGGATCCGGAGTATTTTCTCTACTTCGAAGAGGTCGATTTTTGTCGACGCGCGCGGCAGGCCGGGTGGTCGAGCTGGTACGTTCCCGAAAGCCGTGTTGTTCACTATGTGGGCCAGAGCACGGGGGTGACCAACGCGGCGGATCAAACGCGGCGTCGACCAGGTTATTGGTTTGAGTCTCGGCGGCGCTACTTTCTCAAACACCACGGCCTTGCGTACGCGGCGGCGGTAGATGCCGTCGCGCTAGGCGCCACTGGGCTATGGCGGGTTCGCCGCCAGATCCAACGAAAACCTCGTGACGAGCCGCAACACTTCGTTCGCGATCTCGTGTCGCATAGCCCGCTCCTAAATCCGCGTGCTTGGTCCACGCGCAAGCGCGGGGTTGCTCCATGACCCATGCGCACGATCGCGAAGTCGATTTGAGAGACGCGACGAAAGTTCTGCTCGAGCGAATGCGCGAAGACCTCGAGGTCCATGACGGCGACGTTTCTCGGCCGGGCTTTCAAGCGCTGCTCGTTCATCGCTTTGGAAATTGGCGAATGCATATTCGCTCCAAACCTGCGCGCGCACCGTTCAGCGTGCTGTACCGGGTTCTGGAGCGCTGCATCGTATCCGTCTATGGAATCGAGATTCCCTACAGCGCCGAAGTCGGTCGCAACGTGATCATCGAGCATCAGGGCGGCGTGATCGTGCACGGAGACGCAAAAATCGGCGACGGTTCGGTGCTTCGTCAGGGCGTGACCCTCGGAAACCGTACCCCCGAGCGTCCGTTCGACGCGCCTACGATCGGAGAGCAAGTCAACGTTGGGGCGGGCGCCAAAATCCTCGGCGCAGTGCGGGTTGGCGACGGGGCCAAAATCGGAGCCAACGCAGTCGTGCTCACCGACGTTCCCCCAGGCAGCGTGGCCGTCGGCGTGCCCGCGAAAGTTCATGTGGCGGAGAGCCCGAGCGCGTCCGAACCGTCGTCGCGCACGGCCGACCGACGCATAGACCCGCCGCCCCACGAACCGAGTCCGCAGCGGTCGTCTATTCACGGTGAAAACCCCGAGCGGCGCTAACGTAGACTAGACTAGAGTAGTGGCCTTTTGGCCGGATTGCGGCTGCCCCTGCTCCAGCCGCAACAACCTCCTCGCTCTCTCCCTGCGAAAGGCTCGGAGCCTTCCTCAGTCGTTCGCTGTCCAGTAGGGGGTGGGGCCCCATCGGATGT
>JANQQS010000015.1 GCA_028284955.1 Myxococcota bacterium
TCTTCAGTAAACTTTCTTCTTTCTTTTTTTCCCATCGAACGAGCTCCCAGAGCCATCTTGGCCCCTCTGGCTCTCTCCATCAAATCCGGGCAGGTTCAAGGCACCATCGATGAGATTCGGGGTCACCTTGAGGCAGCTCTCAATGAAGGCACGTTGTCGGTCGAAATTCAATTCTGGGCTCTCGATACACTTGCGTTCTTCGATATCGAGATCAGGTCGGTGGAAAACGTGGCAAGACGGTTGCCCGAAATGAAGAGTCTTGCCGATCAGCTTGGTGACGATGCTACGCAATCAGTCCTGCACAAACAGGTGCTGGTTGCATGTCTGCGCGGAGACTTGGCAACGGCGCGACATTTCGTCGTCGCGGGATCGGCCACTCCAAAAGAGTCTCGAATACTGAAGTATCATCTCGCGCAAGCAGAAGCAGAGGCCGGAAACGTTCGGGACGCGATCACGCAGTTTTTGAGTACTGCCGAAGAGTATCTAAGTGAACTCGGCTTGACGCAGACACTGGTGTTCGGGAGAGAGCCTGCCGAGCTGCAGATGCTAATGCGTGACGATGTGGACATAGAGGACATACGCCACTTGGCCGATTGCTACTATGCAATCGTTCTGGTTGCACGTGAACATCCAGAGTACAAGAACGACTGGCTCCTGTCCGCATTGTGGTCGATGACGTTCTACGACTTGGCGCACGCATCGCGATCACTGCTACGTGCCGGACAGGAAGTGGTGGATGCAAGGCTTGCTTGTGGCCACGATCCCTGTGCCATCAGAACATTTGTGGAGCAATCTTTGCTCCCAACGGTTGAGCGAGCCCGTCTTTCAGACATGGTCGTCCCGATTCGGTCGCAGTACGCAGTCATATGCGCTTATTGTGACGACTTTCATACAGCGGATTCGGTCCTTGAAGCGCTGGATCCCTACCTGGATGGGTTGCCGACAGAAGGGCGCGCAGAGTTGCAAAACCAACAGCGACTGGTCGAGCAACTTCGCTTGCGTAGGCCTCCGATCGTCCGGGAGAGTACTGACCAGCGCGAGTGGATTGAAGCACAAAATCAACTCGCTGAACGGCAACGTGTTGCACTTGATCGCCGTCCGCGAACCACACAACCGGTTTCGGCGATCAAGGTGGGACGCAATGAGCGGTGTCCATGTGGATCTGGGAAAAAATACAAGAAATGTTGTGGTGCCTCAAGATAGCCGTACGACCCATTTGTCGATTTCCTCGACAATCGTAACGAGCGCGCCTTCGAGGAACGTGCACTCGTTCATATCCGGCCCGCTTTCTGGCCCCTCACGCAGCTTGTCGAGGAAGATCCCGGGCCGACGATTGTCGTGATCGATCCCACTCGTCGCTTTGGCAAGCCAATGATCGAAGGAACAGGCATGGAGACGGCCACGTTGGTCGACCGGTTCAACGCTGGCGATTCCGCGGATGAATTGACCGAAGATTTCGGCCTCGATCGAGAACAAGTCGAGGAAGCCCCACCCTTCGAAAGCCTGCTTCGAGCGTCGTGATTCTGAAATGCGACGACCCCGTCCGCCGAACCTCGTCTATTGGATCGACCGCTGTCTTGGCGAAAAGGTTGTTCCACACTAGACGATGGGGTGTCGCGGGAGAAGTTTGAAGAGTCGTACGGCGGCGACTGATGTTCCGGCGTGGTCGAGCGCGAGGGAGCGGCCTTTGGTGACCAGTGTGAAGAGTTCGCGCGCCGATGTTGCGGCTTCGCTTGCGATGGTTGCGATTTCGTTGCTAGCTGTTCAGGGTAGAAACGATTTCGTGTCCGGAGCACTTGTCTGTTTAGGGAACGAACGATGTGGAGCGCAGGCGCGATCGAATGGCGACGGTTGCGCACGCGACGATGAGCCATGGCGCGATGTGAAACGCGAGGGCGTGTGCGGGGCCGTCTACTGGGCAGCTTAGGTTGAGCACGAGAAGTCCTGTCGCGCCGGCTGCCAGTCCGCCGGTGAGCGCGCGCATGGGGTGGTAGGCGAAGCGTTTGAGTACACATAGGCTCGCGGCGATGGGCACTACCGAGATGCCGAGTTCGGCCGCGGCGCATCCGGCATCCATGAGCGCCCATGTTGGATGTTCGTGTCCGTGCGAGAAGAACACCGCGCCCAGCGAAGCGACGACGCAGAGCAGGAGATAACCATAAGGAGACACCCGCGTGTTGGGGGACACTGCGACGTGGACGCCTGCAGCGATCGTCGCCGCGATGATGATGCCGCTCTGCCAGCGAGCTTGAACGTGCGACGCAAAGAGAAAGCTTCCGGTGACCAAAGATACGCATGCAATCATGCCGTGCAGCGCCAAAAGGCGAAACACGTCGAAAAACCATGGCCCATTGAAAAACCACGGCCCACTGAAAAAACCGGGTCGGTATGCGGAGGGGCGCTTCGCTTCGGCCAGCACCGCTTCGCGAACTGTTTGTAGTTCCTTCAAGACGCCACCTCCAGCCAGATGTCTCCGAGTAGTTTGCGCAAGTGCACGTAGCCGCGATGCGCGCGGACCTTGATGGCGGACTCGGAGGTGCCAACAATCTCCGCGATTTCCTTGAATGCGAAGCCCTCGAGTTGATGGAGAATTACCGCTTCGCGCTGGTCGTTCGGGAGTCGCTGGAGCGCTTCTTGGATCTTTTTTTCTAGCCCCGGATCTGGCTGTCGAGGGTCGTCGAGGTTGCGATCGATTTCGGGGCCGTCTTGCGTCAAGAGCTCGCGTTTTGCGCGCCGCATATGGTCGCGAAGAGCATTCATGGCGATGGTGTAGAGCCACGAGGCAAAGCGCGATTTCGCGACGAATCGGCTTTTTCCATGCATCACAGAGAGGAAGGTCGTTTGCGTGAGGTCCATGGCCAGTGCTTCGCACGCGGTGATGCGAAGTAGCGCGCGATACAGACGCGGAGCGTGCCGATCGAAGAGAACCGCGAGCGCCTCGCTTTCTCCCCGCTGAAAGGCTTGCATCAGCGAATCATCGTCCAGCGAATCATCGTCCAGCGAGTCTTCGGCATACGGCGCACGCATAGAGGGCCAACGTACGACCAGCGAATTTGGTTACAACTTTGTTTGCCTAGGTTTCGACCGTAACCAAACGACGAATCGTTCGTTTGCGAACCATAGCCGATGCAGCGGCTTGTATCGAAACGAGTCATGCATTCAAACCTGGAAAGGGGCCCCAATATGTTGTCTTGGCGTTCTCCGTTGCGAGCGCTTTCGGTCGCGTTTGCGTTGTGCGCCACACTAGAGGGTTGTGGTGACGATTCAGAACCGACGGCAAATGAAGAGTTTTTCGAGCGAGCGACGGGAACCTGGCGCACGCTCCTTCAGCTTGGTGAGGGCGATATGACAGTATTTGCGGTCGACGAGTACTATTTCACGGAGCCTGAGCAGACCATCTCCGTGGAAGCATTTTTCGATTCGGATCTCACCAAGCCCTTTCTTCGTTACGAAGCATCGCTGACGGCTGAACGGGTTGAGCGTTCCATGTCGATTGAGGATGGCTATGAGCTCGATTTGCGCACCGACAGCGCGACGATGACGGCGCTGGTGGATGAGCCCGAGTTGTTTGCGGCGTTTGGTCTTGACGATTGCGGATTGGCCGCAAACGAAGAAGTGGACGTGTCTGGCAGCGCGTGTGGCGTTCCGGTGTTTCGAGACGCGAGCTGTGTCGAGAAAGAGCTCTATCAAGTAGGAGAAAAGCGCGACGAGTTTCGCGTAGGCGTCATCACCGACAAGTGCACAGCTCGTCCCAGCGAGATCGACGCCGACCAAGTGTACGCACTGGTTGACGCAGATTCCAAGTGATGCTTGACCGTGCCGGCGTGCGCCGGAGCGCAATATTTCCAATCGTTCGCTAGGGCAACTCCGCTCCCGGATCGAGACGCGCGATCCACGCTTCCGTATCGTCAAGGTCGAAGCCTACCGATCCGTGAAATCGATAGGGTTCGGGATTGCGAATCGCGGCCGTCCATCCGGCCACGGCACGATAGGCCTCGGGAAACTCCGCGCGATTGCGATCTGCGAGCACAGGGTGCGACCCCGAACGGAGTATCACTCCTCCGTCGTAATCCAGGCGCGAGACATGCTTGACCGAATCTTCCTGCATCTTCCGATCGATCTCCGCCCGCCCTGCCCATTGGTTGGAAAGGATCGTGATCCAGTTTGTGCTTTTGATGCCTTGCACCGCGCCGATGGAGTGGACTACCGGGTTGTCGATTTCTAGCCCCAAAAATCGTTTTCCGTAGCCCGCGATGGCCTTCTCGTAGCGCTCATGCTCTGACGGCACGTCGGACTCCGCGTCGAGCATGTCTTCGTCACGCGGGCTGCCGCAAGTCACGGTTCCTCGCTTGGGTCCGGCGCGCGGGGGCTTTTGGAGACAATGGTCGTCGCGGTCCATTTGCCGCTCTGGTCTTTCGAGCCGATAGCATCGACCCAGCGCTTGCAACTGGAGCACGACGTGTAGATTTCAAAACGAGTGTCGTCTTCGGCCCAGGCGTATTCGGTCTCGTTGAAAGCAAAGTCGCGCCAGTCTTTGCAGACCTCGATGACGTCTCCAGTCTTAAAAGTGGTGAGGATGCAGGGACCCTCTTTGCCTTGCCATCCCTCGAGGGTTGTGCCGCAACCCGGACACCGCAGTGCCGGCTCTGGCAGATAGCTGTCAAACATGCCCATGAATCGGGGATACGCGGATTTCAAAGAGAATACACGTGGATCTGCTAGATTGGGACAGGCTGCGAGCTCCACGAGAGTAAGAGTTCATCGACGCACGACCGCAGGCGGTGAATCGGTACGCTATACGCAACTTGTGTTAGGCTTGAACGATGAAAAAGGTGATTCGTACGGTTGATCTCCGAGATCAAGACGCGATCACAGACGTCACGTGGTCAAACACCACGGCCGAAGAACGATTTCGAGCAGTTGAAGCCATTCGACGAGCCGCATGGGAGCTCTATGGAAAGCCTGACCACGGACTGGAAAGAGTTCTTAGAGTCGTTAGTTTCCCGCAAAGTTAGGTTCTTGCTGGTCGGCGGTCATGCCCTGGCCGTGCATGCGCGCCCGCGGTTTACCGAAGATCTCGATGTGTTCGTGGACGCATCGACCGATAACGCGATCCGAGTACGGGACGCGCTCTGTGACTTTGGATTCGCTTCCGTGGCGCCTTCCGTGGACGAGCTCGCGACTGCTCGAAAAGTATTCATGCTCGGGGAGAAGCCTTATCGAATCGACATTCTAACCACGATATCCGGGGTCTCTTTTCAAGAAGCGTGGGATCAACGAGTATTTCTGGATCTAGAAATCGGTCGTATCGCCGTCATCAGTCGCGAAAACTTGATCAAGAACAAACGAGCATCCGGCCGTCCCAAGGACATGGCTGATCTCGTCATGCTCGAAGCAATGACAAACGTGCAATAGCTGATCCCCGTTGTCGGGGCGCTTGTGCGACGCTACTGCGAAAGAATCTGGGTGATGGGTTTGGCGCGGAGGGCAGGGTCGCCGATGGTTTGAATGTCGAGCCCCATCACTTGGGCAATGGTGAGCAGCAGGTCGACGTGTTGGCGCGCGCCGAACTTGAGATACTGCCCGGTTTTGAGTTTTCCAGATACGTTTCCGGCGAGGACGACGGGGATATCTTGAGGTCTGTGTCGCAGGGCCGGTTGGCCGATCTCAAAGATGCCAGATTCGCTCATCCACACCACCAGGGTGTGATCGAGTAGGGTGCCGTTGCCTGCGGGGGTGGCTTTGAGTTTACCGAGCAAATAGGCCACCTGCTGCGCGAACCATCGCTGCACTTTGGTGATCAATGCGGCAGCCTGATCGGGCCTGAGCCAACGCGCGTCGTGCATGATCGCGTTGTAGCTGTTGTCGCCCGCTTCGGGAGCAAGAAACCGAAATCTTGCAAGCGAGCTCGGAGAGAGAAGTTGAACTGTCGCCACACGCGTCAGACCTATCGCAAGAGACGCGTGCACCAAGTCCATTTGGGTTTTGGCAACTTTGGGTAGATCTCGCGGATCAACCGAGCGGTCGATGGCGTCGAGCAGCGGAAAGCTCCCGCCGAATATATACGGTCTCAGGAAATCGAATACGACGTCGGGATCATCCAGTGGGAGATTGGGCGTGTCCCGCGCCGCCCACGTGGAGGTGGTGAAGTAGTCGAGCGACCGTCCTTGGCGGGCGAGCACCCCGAGGTTGAGCGCTGAGATGGGTGTGTCGAGTAAGAATTCCTGGCCGAGGATCGCGTCGATCGAAGCAGCTCCGCCGCCGCTTCCAGAGGCGCCGTCGATTTGGTGTGTGCTTCCTTCCGCGCCGGTCAGCAATGTGCCGGAACAGCCGTAGTGGGTGCACGAGGCTGCCACTTGATTGTTGTCGAGCCCTTCGATGACAATGAGTTCGTTTTTGTAGGGCTCGAGGGGCTTGAGAATGTCGCTCAGGGTGAAGTTTGATCCGGAGCCGGTAGGCCGCCACTTCGAGCCGAGCGTGCCGTGGCCGGTGGTGATGAACACCACGTTATCCGGAGGGGGCGGGCCCATCATTTCGCCCATTGTTTCTCCGGTCGAGGCGTCTGCACCGGGGACCGCAGAATCTGGGTTGTCTGCCTGCCCAGCACTGTCACCCGCGGCGCCGCTGCTCCTTCGTTCGCCAGTTTGCGGGTCGATGTCGGAGCCGCCGTCGAAGCTCGCTGCGCTCTCGTCAGAGCCGCATCCAGCCAGCGCGACACTCGTGAAAAGACACGAAGTTTGCGCAAAACGAATCAGCGCGGGAACCGGCCTCGAAGCGTCACGACGATGTGGTGAAACTACCGCCACAGCGATGAAATAGCATACACGCGCGTACCCGACCAAATCAGGATGAATTTCGAAAGGTCTGATGAATTCACATCTACGAATCGCATGGTGGCCCACGTTTGGCTGTCACGATCGGCGTTTCTCGCGCCTAGTATGCGTTGGTTACGTGAGCCTGGCCGCGTCCGTTGCAGGAATGGCTCTGGGCGTGGTGGCACGAGCCCCCGCGCTGATTCGCGCACACGGAGCTAGCTAAACTTCACGCGGCGCAGCTTGGTCGACTGGTCAAGATACGACGTGGCTTTCCAGCGCTCCGTCGCCCAGGACCGTCATCGCGCCGTCATTCTCGAAGACCACCACGCGCTCTTTGCGAAACCCGAGTGCGCATAAGTCGCCGCAATTCTGGAACCATGTCAGCTTGAGCGTGACGATGAACGCCGGGCCGAACGTTCTTGCGCCGTAGGCAAACTGTTTCCGGCGTTGAACGTGGGCGACGTAGTTCAAATCCGCGGCTCGCATGCGAACGCTTCCGCTGCGTACTCGCCCTGCGCGATACTGCAAAATGCTGCGTCGATAGTAGCTAAGCGCATAACGCGTGACCGCGCCTGGAATTCGCACTCCATCGACCGAGGTATGCCACCATTGGCATGGTAAAGGGTTGCTCAGCTTCGTTTTTCCAAACGCGCGCAGGCCTTTGGCGACGTTTTTTCGTGTGGGGCACGCCTGTTCTGCTCGAGCGATCAGCCGAGACTCTGCATCGCTGGAGAACCTTCGTTGGATCGAAAACGAGAACGGTTTGTCGGGCGAGGTTTCGTCTGCCGGAAGCAGCAGAGCATTCGCAGCCTTTTTTTCTTTTCGTGGCTCCGGAGTCACGGCGTCTCGCGGGGCTGCCGCCTTTGGCGGATCGTGAGCGCGGACAGGCGCCGGTGAAGAATGTGCAGGTCCGCCTTTGCTGCATCCGAGAACGAACAAGAGAAACAACACTGGCATGAGCAAGACTACACATCCAACGAAGAATATTGCAATGCTCGCTGCCGCCCCCCTCTGAATGTGAACCCGCAAAGCGCACCCCTACCGCGTTCGGCCGCTACCGCGTTCGGCCGCTACCGCATTCGATCGGGCAGTGGTACGCCCTTGCTATGCGTCGCTTGGGCCATTGGCTGAAGAGAGGGTTGATATGGGGCGGGATTTCATTGGGCGTCGTCTTGGCGACACTGATGGTGATTGCGTTCGCAGCTCACAAACCTCGGCCGAAGGTCGATCAAAGCTCGCAAGCACGAGCGCTGGCGAGCCGTATTGAGCGCGCGGTGAACCTTTCCGCCTGGAACGATACGCGCGCGCTTCGGTGGACGTTCGCCGGTCAACACCATCATCTCTGGGATCGCGATCGTGGGCTTGTGCGGGTTCGCTGGGACGACGTTTCGGTGCTCTTGCGCACGGGTGACATCAGCGGGAAGGCCTATCGAGGCGAAGTCGAGCTTCGCGGGGATGAGGCGCGCGCGCTGATCAAGAAGGCGCATGCCTATTGGATCAACGATTCGTTCTGGCTCAATCCCATTGCCAAGTTTCACGACCCCGGCGTGTCGCTGGGCACTGTGCGCATGGATGGCCAGCCGGGGCTTTTGGTTTCGTATGCGTCGGGCGGCCTCACTCCGGGCGACGCCTATCTATGGTTTTCGGAGCCTGATGGCACGCCGCGGGCGTGGCGCATGTGGGTGTCGATCATTCCCGTGGGGGGCGTGAACGTCGGTTGGGGAGGGTGGAAAACGCTCCGCACGGGGGCGCGCGTGTCGACGGTGCATCGCGGTCCCTTCGGCATCACGCTTCGGCTTACGTCGGTCCAAGGAGCGCGTAGGCTGATGGATCTTGTGGGTCGCGACGATCCATTTTCGGCCATTCTGTCGACTGCTCAGGTTCGTCGAGTGAGCCCGGATACATAGCATGCCCGAGGGCGCTTTTCGTGCGCCGTGCGCTTGGGATTTTGTGTGGTTATGGACACGTTCCGGGCGGCGGAGTGCATCCCGAGTCGGTATTGGTCGAGCGCCAATCGGGGTCTTCGCTATTCAGCCAGGTCAGGAAGCTGCCGCACGAGGTGGCGTAGAGGCAGGCATTGCGGTCGATCCGGATTGTGTTGAGTCGCGGGAGGTCCATCAATACCGCAGGAACGTCGCCGCGAAGTTGGTTCTCGTTCAAGAAGATCGAGGCCACGTTTGTGAGCTGCGCGAGCTCGACCGGAATGGTGCCGCTGAGCTGGTTGGTGAAGAGGTTGAGGCGTACGAGCTCGGATAGCTGCCCAAGCTCCGCGGGAATCGATCCGGTAAGCTGGTTTTGGTTGAGCCAAAGCCATTCCAGACTCGAGAGGTTTCCAATCTCGCTCGGGATCGCGCCGATGAGCATGTTGCGGTTAAGGGCGAGCCTTTTCAGGTTCGAAAGGTTGCCCAGGGTAGCGGGAATGTTGCCGCCAAAGCCGTTGGAGGAAAGCCAGAGCTCTTCTAAGTTGTTCAGCGATCCAAGTTCCGCCGGAATGGGTCCGTTGAATGCGTTTTCGGCCAACCAAAGCTCCTTCAAGTTGGAGAGTTCGCCGAGTTCGGAGGGCAGCGTGCCGCTTAGTGCCGTGCGCTGCAATCGTATCGTTTCAAGGTTCGTGAGCAGACCGATTTCGGAGGGGATGCTCCCGTGAATCGCGGTGTCTTCAATGGTGAGCGCCTCGAGACTAGATAGGTTGCCGATCACAGGCAGGAGGCTGCCGACGAGGTTGTTGTCTGCGAACTCAACGCGCGTGACCGCGCCGCCTGCGCACGTGATTCCCTCCCAGGTGCACATCGACATGGGCGATAGCCAGCCGGTTTGGCTGTCCCAAAGGCTGCCGTCCATCTCCACGTAGAACGCGACCAGGGCGAGACATTGATGAACCGGAATATCCGTTTGTGCCGCGCAGTCGAAGTCGATGTCGGAAGGAAATTCCAGGCTGCCGGGGCATGGCGTGCAGATTCCTCCGCAATCGATGCCTTCTTCTTCTCCGCTTTGCGCGCCATCACGGCAGCTCCGATCCACCACGGGTGAGAATCGGCATGCGTCGCAGTCGCCTCCACAGTCGGTGCCGGTTTCGTTACCGTTTAGAACACCGTCATCGCATTGCGGCGCTGTTGTATTCACGCAGGCATCACAGTCGCCCCCGCAGTCGATGCTGGTTTCGGTTCCGTTGCGCATGCCGTCGATGCAGCTCGGCAGAGCCTCCGCGGGAGGATTCTGTTCGACGTCGACGCAGCCGCGTTCAGGGTCGCACCACTGGGTCGCATTGCACGCCGCCGCTGCGTCGCGCGCTTTCGGTTTCGCCCAACAGATGCCGAGTGAGCATTCGCCCGTCGCGCATTCGGCGCCCGTCGCGCAATCTTCATTGCCGCGTTCGGTATTCTTCGCTTCGTCACATGCCGCGTCCATGCCGCAGGCGGCTCTGTTTTCGGCCGTGCATCGCGGGTCGACGCATCGCCCGCCAAAGCACGCTGTCTGCTTGGCTTCGTCCTCGGGTGTCGCCGGATTATCCTTCGGAGGGCATGCGACGTTGACGCACGACCGACTGATGGGCACGGTCACGGCGGTGTTGGTCGCCACGGTCAACAGCACGGGGCGTTTCGCGATCAGACGATCTCGCGATGCATCTTCGAGTTGCACGTCCAGCCGATAATCCCCGAATTGAAGGTCGCCTAGTTCGGCGATGGTTCGCGCGGGAACAAATGCGTTTTCTTCTACCGAAACCGAATGCCGCTTGGCTACGGAGTTCGCGCCTAAGGAAAACAACGAAAGGTGAACCGTATCGAACTCTTGAACAGGCGAAAGGTCGGTACGCAGGCTGACCACCAGCTCCAAGGTATCGCGCGGCTCAGAGCATCCGGCGGTTCCGCCAAATACCAGCGTCGTCGCAGCCGATGCGATCCACCGAGACATCTGGCGGGTTCGCGCCACGGTCATGGGCAGGCCTCAGGAGGAAGGGTGCAGCTTGGGCCGGCATTGTTGGACTGCCACGCCGGGTCTCGGCTGTTCAGCCACGATACCAGAGTGCCGCAATCGGTCGCCCACAAGCACGCGTTCGAACTCAAGCGTACTTGCGTCGCGCCGAGCGAGGCGAGGGACGATGGCACTTCGCCTTCGAGTAGGTTGCTGTGTAGCCAAAGGGTCGTCAGCGCGGAGAGATTCGCCAGCTGAGCGGGAATCGCGCCCGTGAGTTGATTTTCGTTGAGATACAGAGCACGAAGATTCGACAGGTTGCCGAGCGCCGCGGGAATCGGCCCGGTCAGCTGATTGTCGTAAAGCAGAAGGAGAGACAGAGCGGGGAAGCTGCCGAGCTCCGCAGGAATCGCTCCGCTCAACTCGTTTTCGTGAAGCCAGATCTGCGAGATACGTAAGAGACCACCCAGCTCGGGTGGAATGCTTCCCGTCAGCCGGTTGCGCGCAATATGCAGCAGGCGGAGATCACTTAAGTTGCCGAGTTCCGGAGGGATGCTTCCGCTTAGTTGATTTCGGTGCAGGTTGAGGTTGCGCAGGTTCGTGAGGTTGCCGAGCTCTTCAGGAATCGCTCCGCTCAACTGGTTGTCGTAGAGAAAAAGGTCCGTCAGTTGACTTAGGCTGCCCAGCTCGGAGGGAATGCTTCCGCTTAACCGATTCGAGTTAAGTCGAAGCGAGTTGAGATTGGGAAGGGTTCCGAGTTCTGGCGGAATTGAGCCCGTGAGCGAGTTTGCGTGAAGATGCAGTACTTCAAGCTGCCCGAGTTGTCCGAACTCGGCCGGGATGTTTCCCGTGAGCGCGGTGGAGCTGAACTCGAGATGTCGTAGCTGCCCGAGCAACGAGAGCTCGGGCGGAATGCTCCCGCTCAAGGCGGAGTTTGTGACCACCAGCTCGGTGACCTCGGAGAGGTTGCCAAGTTCCCGCGGGAGCGCGCCCACGAGGTTGTTGTCCGCAAACGTTACCGTTTCGACGGCACCATCGCTGCATGTCACGCCGTGCCACGTACACATCGAGGTTGGAGTAAGCCAGCCGTCTGTCGTGTTCCATTCGGGACCCTGGGTGTTTGCGAAGAGCGCCAAGAGCGCCAGGCACTCGTGAGCGGGAATATCGTCTTGCGCGCCGCAATCGAAGTCGATGTCGATGGGGTAGTCGTCGCTACCGGGGCAGGGGGTGCAAGAGCCTCCGCAGTCGACGCCGGTTTCTTCCCCCGACCGCGCCCCATCTCGGCATGCGAGGGCGACCACGGGCGAGATCGCGCAAGCGGCGCATGTTCCGCCGCAGTCGACGCCGATTTCGCCTCCGTTGCGGATCCCGTCGTCGCAGCGGGGCGCGGGCGGCGCTGGACAGTCTGCGCATGTTCCGCCGCAGTCAATGCCGACTTCGTCTCCGTTTTGAACGCCATCGTCACAGCTGGTCGAGGCCGGGTTCGTGGAAGGCGAAGTTCCAACATCGAAGCACCCGACCTCTGGAGCGCACCATTCTCGATCGGCATCGCAGGCGCCGCCGTCCTCAGGGTCTCGAGGGCGAGCCCAACAGGAACCGAGAATGCATTCCGAAACGGCGCACGCGCTCGTCACGGGGCAATCTTCGTTGCCGGTAGCGGTGTTTTTGGATGCGTCGCAGGTCGCGCGTTCCTCGCAGGAAGCGTTTTCTTCGAGCGTACACCGCGCGTCGACGCACCGTCCGCCGAGGCAAGCCGTAAGCCGCGGCTCTTCGCCATCGAGTTGAGGTTCGCAGAGGATATTCAGGCACGAACGAGTGATGGGCACCGTCACCGAGACGCTTTCCGACACCGTCACCAGTACGGGGCGTTTGGATACCGGGCGATCGGCTGATTCGTCGTCGAGCTGAACTTCGAGGAGATAGTCTCCCGGCGCGATTCCCTGAAGTTCTGTGAGCCGTCGTCCGGGAATAAACGACTCGGTGTCGACGACGATGGATTGGCGTTGACCGGTGTCGATGCCGTCCTTGGAAAAGAGGGCCAGCGTGACACGGTCAAACTCCTCGGTGGGGACCAAATCGGTGCGGAGATTCACTACGATTTCCGCGGTAGTCTCCTGACCCGTGCAGCTCCACGCGGCGGCTAGCCACGCGGCGGTTAGCCACACCACTCCCCGCGCGCGCAACATCGATCGCAAGGTGTAATTGTACAATATTTGTGAGGTGCGGCAAAGGTTGACCAGCTTGTCCGGGATCGCTGCTCGGAAGCGGTCGAATCGCGATGAACCCGAGCCCGTTCTTTCTTTGCAATACGTGGGTCAAACCACGAAGCTAGCCGTTGTGAAACTTGCTATCGCGCTCGTGGTGGGGTTTGTGATCGGGGCGGGGTCACGGTGGTTTGAGCTTCCCGTTCCCGCGCCACCGAAACTACTTGGTGCATTGCTCGTGCTGTCGATCACGCTTGGCTACGTCGGCGTCGACTGGTGGCTTACCGCGCGCTAGTCAACGCGCCCCGGTTCACGTCGGCTGACCACAAGCCTTTCGACTCGTCTTGCTCCGTGGCAGGTTGCCCGGAGCCGTCTTGTCCCCGGTCGCCTGGGGTCCCGTCAGCAAGAGGCTTCTCTGTGCACACCTTGGCTGATTCCGGAAACACGTCGAACTGTATATTCGGAACCTAGCAGCGAATTTCAATCACCGGGATGTCCCGGAAGCCGTCGGGTACGTTGCGGCGCACGCGGCTTTCCCATACCTCGCCGATGCCTCGAATTCCCGTTTTTAGGTCGAAGATCGCTTTGGGCATGTCCACATTCGGACCAAGCACCGCATCGGGGGCGGTCGTTCCGCCTGGCCACGCGGCGCCCCGGCGGTTGGCAATCGTGCCGTCTAGGTAGCCGGTCTCGCCGAACAGACGCGGGTTTCCATCCCGCATGATGAGCCGCTCGAACTCTCGATGCAGTTCGTTGCCCCAGACCTGAGCCGTTTGCGTGGTTCGAGGAATGTTCATTTTGGCTTCGCGGCACAGTTGTTCGAGTCGGTCTTTGACCTGGTCGATTTCGTCGTCGTCGGGCCTCAAGCCTCCCGGGAGCGACGACAGCACGTCGAGCACAAGCTGGGCGTACTCCTCGGTGCTCTCCACCGGGTCAATCGACATCTCCTGAAAAATCTCGAGGGAGCAGAGCTCGCCATTGTTGGCTTGTTCGTAGCAAGCGATAAGCAACTGCTCGCGCACGATCGAATCACGCAGGCTTCCGTTAGGGTTGAAGTGTCCCTGCGACGCGACGGCGGAGGCTATGAGCTCCGATTCGATGTCGGTCGGGTCGCATCCTCCAAGCGTATGGCAATAGACATTAACGAGGCCGAAGAACGAATCGTAGCGGCCAGAGTTGACGAAAATATTGCGGCTGTAATTGACGATCTGGCGGCAGTCGTCGCTGTCGGTATCCTGGCCGCCACCTTCGCTGCAGCGAAAATCGCTTCGGTAGAGGATGGTGCCAGCGGGCCATTGAAACTCTGAAAACGCTTCGGGAACAAAGAGCTTGTCGGGCCGCAGGCCGGGAATGCCGCCCAGGTTTCCATCGTGAATCGCCGGGTCGAGATCGAGCCCGTTCTGACGTGCGGTGATTTCGTCGTCGTCCCAAACGCCGTCTTGGTCTGTGTCTTCTTCAAAGGCGTTGGTGCCAGCCTCGAACTCTTCGAAATCGGAGAGACCATCACGGTCGCTGTTGCGGTCGTTGGGGTCGGAAATGGGGTTGTAGACGCGGGTGACGCCTTCCTCGATCAAAAAGCGATAGGCTGCCGCCACCGCGGAGTCGGCGTTGAGGTCGAGGGGCAGTCCCATTTCGACGTCATCGGTTAGCCCATCGCCGTCGCTGTCTGCTTCTTCTGGGTTGGTTCGGTAGATGCGAGGCCGCGGGCGAAAGATGCTGTCGGGAATCAGCGGGTTTTGGCGATAGAAACCATCGGTCACGTACATGCCGCCGCGTTCTTCGCAATCGCTTAGCCCGTCTCCGTCGGAGTCCATCGCCGCGGCCTCTCCGCCAGCCAAGCTCCAGTTTCTGGGAAGTCGTTCGCTTAGGGTGGAGCTGTCTGAACCCGGAACGATCCATTGAATCGGCCGGGAGCCGCCGACGCGCGACCCAAAGAAAAAGTCGGAATCTTCGCGGTCAAAAAACAGTTGGCTGAGCGCTCTCACCAGTGGGTCGGAACCGGACGATGGGCGGTCTGGGTCGCGGTAGTAAAGCACGAAGAAAATGCCGGCACGGGCGGCGCGGTCGGCCAAGTCTCCGAGAGCAGCTACTTCTTCGGGGGTGAGTCCGTTTTCGCGAATGTTGTGAACGTTGGCGATCACGATTCGCGTTCCCGCATCGCGCGACTCAAGGGCTGCGATCGAACGCTCGACATTTTGGAGCAAGGATTGCCCTTGAAATGCGGCGTCTACCGCGCTGAGAAAATCTTGTCCCGGGGGCCCAGATGGATGATACGAGGCGGGCGCGAGCGAAGGAAAAGCTGGAGTCCAGCTGGCGAGGCCACCGGGGCCGGGCGCGAAAAAAGTGGTTTGCCAGTGGTCGGTCAGAAACAGGCTTCGCACCGCCGTTTCGAAGTTGTCCGCGGCGGAGAATCCTTGGGGGATCACCACGATGTTCACGGGAACGACCGCTGGGTCGATCGTCGTGGTGCACGGGGAGGCGGCTCGCGCGCGAACGGAAGCGAGGTCCCAATAGCTGGCGAAACCTGTTTCGGGCAGGCGCAACACCGCAAAGGTCGAGAAGTGATTGACGGTGACCGAAACGGTTCGGTTTTCGAGGTCTATTGTTTGGTCGGGACCGGCGTCGACCCATAGACCATAGGTTTCGTCGTAGTGATAAATTCTGAGCGCGGAGGGATCGACATCGCCGAGGAGTTCATCCCGAAACGGAATGGTGATTCGTGCTTCGCGGAGCGCGACGTCGTCGCTGAGCGCAAACTCATAGGGTGTGGATGCGAGATGGTCGGCGACCCAGCGCGCCGGCTGATACACCGGGTACACATCGAGTTGGTTCCACGTCGTCGGAGCGCTCGCGCGGAGCTCGACGTGCACTCCGCCCGGGCCGTCAAAGCGCGATAGGTTGGCGGGTTCTTCGTTGCCTTGTTGGTCATCCTGGGGCGCTTCGCCGTTGCACGCCCCCATCGTGAGCATCGACAGCAAGCACCATAGGAGCGGCTTCGACAGCAAGAACCTTCGCCTTAGCTTGCGCGGAAGCAAGTCGGTCACGTGGCTCATGATGGGCCCCCTCTCTTGGCGCGAGCGTAGCGCTTGCGCCGTCAACGTGTCACCTGGCGGTCGCGAGTTCCAAACCGAACTCCAATTGGCGGCTGGCGACGAGGTCAGGATAGAATAATCAGCGGGCGAGGCGGACGGCGCGGGAAATCAGTGAGGAATTCGCATGAAGCGCTTCACGCGGGCCGCAGCGCCGACTTTGCTCCTTTGTCTTTTCGCTTCTTGCACGGACGATTCTTCCGGCGAATCGAATCCGGGTGCGACGCCCGGAGCGAACGGTGCAGGTGGCGCGAGCAATCCAGATTCCGGAACGGGAAGCGGTTCTGGGCCCTCTTCACCAAGGGGCACCGGAATCGCTCCTCAGACTGAGGCCGATGGCAGCGGCGTGCTGTGGCAACCGCTCGAATGGAGCGTAGAAAACACGTCTTGGTCGGATAACCCCTTTGACCTCGTTGCTGCGGTGACCTTTACCCATTCGTCGGGCGCATCCCACGAGACAGAGATGTTTTATGACGGCGACGACACGTGGAAGTTTCGTTTCACGGGAACCCTCACCGGTACCTGGATGTATTCCTCAAGCAGCGAAGACCCAGAGCTCGACGGCAGGCAAGGCACGGTTGAGGTGGCTCCGAATCCGGGCGGGCGAGGATTCGTGACCAGCCAAGGGAACAAGTTCGCGATTCAGTCGGGAGACAACGGCGAGCTTCGCGGCTGGCTCTTCAACAATTTTCAAACCGACAACTACCCCCAGTTCTTTCATGCGCACCTCGTTCCCTTCGACCCCGGGGCGGAGCAAAAGATGACCCAGTACGCGAGCTACGCGCGGGACCGAGGGTTTACGTCGGTCTACCTCATGCTCGTGAACAACTTACTGACCTGGGGTGCATTCGGGTCGAACGATGTCACGGACAACGACCCGGACCTGAAAACGTTTCGCATTCTGGATGAGCTCCTCGAAAGCGCGCGGGCAGAAGGCATTCACGTTCATTTTTGGCGCTGGGGCGATGCATCGCGAAGGTGGTCTCCGGATGGATTGCCGGGAGGAATCAATGGCTCGGTCGACCAGCGCGTGAGTCGCTACTTTTGCGCTCGCCTCGGCGCGTTGCCCAGCTGGTCCATCGGATATGGGTTTGACCTGCACGAGTGGGTGAGCCGATCCGAGCTCGATGCATGGAAGAAGTTTATGCATGACCATCTCGACTGGCCCCACTTGATTTCTGCGCGGTCGCATCGATTTTCAAACGCAGACCAAGCGATCACCGGGTACGCACAAGGGGATCGGGAGCTTGGGCAATCCGCCCCCGAGAGCCCCAACTACGATCAGCTCGTCTCCCTATTGGATGCCGATGGGGACCGCCCCCACATGCTCGAAGAGCGCAACGTCCTCGGGCGATGGGGCGTGGATGCAGGAGATACCCGCCGGCTGATGTGGCGCAGCGCGATGGCGGGCGGCGTCGGTGGTTGGTACGGCTTCTTCGACAAAGACCCGGTGTTTTCAAGAGACTCTGGATATCCCAACGACGCCGAGCTCCTAACCCACGGTCGCTTCTGGAGCGACCGCTTTCTCCTCGGCTTTCGCCGCGACAATGCCCGCTCAAACGGCTTCGTGTTGCGCGACGAAGGATGGAACCACGTCGTGGTGTATCGAGAGAACGCGGCCTCGATCGATATCGACCTCTCAAGAGCGAGCGGCCCGCTGCGCGCCGTCGCGGTCGACGCGCGAGCCGGCTACGAAGAACGCGACCTCGGCATGCTCGAAGCCCGCGACCAAACGATCGATCTACCGAGGAACTCAGATTGGGCAGTCGCGGTCGGAAGCTTCTCTCCGTAGTCAGGTTTGGTGCGACGCTATCGTGCGCGTGTGGTGTCGCCAAAAAGCTTGGGTTGCGGACCAGACCAGACCAGACTAGATTGGTTTGATGTCCGACTCCGGCAAAATCATTACGAATGTGAGCGAAGCGAAGGCCAGCTTGTCGAAGCTGATTCAACGAGCTCTCGAAGGAAAAGAGGTCATTATCGGGCGCGCAGGAAAGCCGGTGGTGATGCTCGTTCCCTATGTCGAAGACGCTCGGCCACGCGAACTTGGAGGCAGTTGGCGGGGCGCCGTTGAGATTGCGGATGATTTTGATGATGCGCTCCCCGAGGAAATTCAAAGCGCATTCGTTGGCGATGAATCTGCTTCTTGATACCCACATTGTTCTCTGGGCATTCACCGACGACGCGCGGCTCACAGGCGCAGCGCGTGACGCGATTGTCGATGGTCGCAACCGAGTGTTTGTCAGCGCAGCCACCGCGTGGGAAATCGCTATCAAGCGAAGCATCGGGAAGCTCAGAGCGCCGGGCAACTATGCCGAAGAGCTGGAGAGACATCGCTTTACCTCCCTCGATATCACCACTGCGCATGCGCTTTCCGTGGAAGCGCTGCCGGCGCATCACCGAGATCCGTTCGATCGAATGCTCGTTGCGCAAGCGCTGTTTGAGTCGCTCACCCTCGTGACGAAGGATACAAAGATGCGAGCATACGATGTCCCTTTGATGTTAGTCGGTTAGGCAGTCAATAGGTTCGAGCTCATGAGAACCCCGGATCACGATCGCAGTTTGTGCTGTTTCTGATCTGCGGCTGGGCGTGAACAATCGCTGATCGTTTTCTTGCCGTGAGCTCACTATCTAGAATGGCAACAAATCGTGTGTTCACATTGCGACGATGGAGCACTGTGCTTCTCATCGTGCTCGTTTCGTGTTGGACCGGATGCGGAGACTCTGAACCGGCAGACCTCACCTCGAATGATGGTGCGTCTGCGCGACCGGCCGCTGGAGATGGGGCGGGCTCCGGCGCGATCGATTCCGGAATAGCAGTTGGTGATGCCGGGAGCGTTCCCGCGCCCGGTGAGCGAATTCCTGACGTGCCTCCTGGTCAGCAGCCGTCCTGGTCGACGATTACGAATGGGCCCGGGTCTGGAGACTCAGGCCGCACCGACGCGATCATTCGGCGGGAAGTGATCGACATCTCAAAGAGCCCCGCGACCTTCGGGGGAGCGCCGGTGGTGTTCGTTCATCCGTCGGGCATCGATCAAACGCGTACGGGGACCATTGTGATTGGGTTCAACGGTGGCCAATCCGAGGGGGAAGGCAACAAGGCGTACGTGCTTCGAAGAGAGCTCGGGGGCTCATGGACAGACCCGCAGATTCTGGAGGAAGACAAGCAAATAGACTTCGGCATTGTCTATCAACCGCGAAATGTTCCCCAAGCGCCGCTGCTCGCGATGTATTGGTTTGGTGGCGCTCCGGCAGAGGGGCCGCCAACCGGGATTCGTGTCTCCCGCGACGACGGGGCGACGTGGTCCGCGCGCACGTTGAGCCCGAATTCGAGCCTTTGGGAGGGCAGGGGCATGCAGGTGGGCATGAATCACCCGGTCGAGTTTTCGGACGGGTCTCTACTCTTCGTGGACGGAGACTCGAAAGGAAAACGCTTCGGCGCAGCGCGCATCATTCGCGTTCCAGCAGACAACTATCAAAACAATGGCGGCGCCGCGTGGAGCGCGCTTGATCTGCAGCAGGGCGACCGCGCGGGACATGTACACGGAAGCTTTCTGATTCTTTCTCCGGACCAGCAGAACTTGATGGCCATTTTTCGAACCGACTTCAACGCAGGCTCGTACTACAAGACGAGCAATGATGGAGGGCGCACATGGTCGCGTGATTTTGCCCGGCTCGACAGCCCGGGCTCGAACGGCATCAGCAGCGTTAGCTTAGATTGGAACGACTCCGCGAGCCCGCTCCATGGATGGCACGTCTTTGCGGCCAGCAATCACAGCGTGATTCGAAACGGCTTGAACGTGACAGTGACGCGTGAGCCGACCGGGTCTTGGTCTCAGGTGCTGCGTCTTCATGAAGACGAGCCCCGCGAAGATGCAGACCCGACGTTGTTCCAAGGGCGCGATGGATTGATTCATCTGCTCTTCACGGGTCGGGGCAGCGCATTGCTGAAGTACTACGTGATCGATCCCTATCGGCTCACCGGTACGACTCGTCCATAGACTAGAAACGTCTGGCTGAATTTACCACTTGAGCGGCGGATAGCGATGACACTTTGCCCATGTTGGGCGATGAAAGGTGGGCCCTTTGTAGGATGTGTACGCAGGCTGTTGCAGCACTCCGGCCTTGCTAAGCACCTGAGGCTTCCACCGCCATTGTTTCCATTTTCGGGGAAGTGCGGCTTGGTAGTCGATCAGCGGTATTCCGTATTCGCCTCTGCGAAACTTGCGGTAGAACGGGCGCGCGAAATCAACGCGTGAGCTTGCTGCCCCTGAAGAGTCGGGGTCTAAGATTGTCTCGGCCGCGACGACGATTTCATGTTTGGCGTGAAACAAGCGAACGGCTTCGTCGAGATCACCCCGGCGGAGCGCAAGGTCTACGTGGTGCATGAAGGATGCCGCCATGTGCTGCACCATCGCGAAACCGCGCGTCAGTCCCCCGGTTGCACGCTGCCGGCCGTTGCCGAGTTTTGTGTCGTTGACAACCGCGATAGCGACCCCGAACATCAGCGCTAGGTATCGATCAGACAAGGTGGTGTAGACTTGCGTATGTCTGTTCCGCATGCCCAGATTCGGCTGGGCAGCATCGCCGGGATGAAAGAAGTATTTGAGTGCCACGATGTCTTCGCCGTACACGGCGTTGGGCACCGCCGATACGGATGTTCTATCTGCGAAGCAGAACTGAATCGGCGGGCGATTGGGGTTGTTGACGAATCGCTCAAGGACGCGGGGAAAATCTTCGGCGAACTTCTTGAGGACGCACCGGTCTAGCGACTGTTCCGCTTCCCGCCACCGAAGGACCGATTGGTTGAGGCCGACCGCACCTCGAACTTTTCTGGCGATTGCGCGCTGCCGAAGCTTTAGCCACGTGCGCATGGCGAGCAGATCTTCGGCGACTAGGTTGTCGGCGGTGATTGTCTGCCGAGTAGCCTGTTTGTCGAAGCTCTCGCGCAGCGCCTCATTCTCGGGTACATGCGCGTCGCACGCCCCTCCCGCGAACACCAACCACAGAACATGTTGCCTCAACAGCCGCAACGCACTCAATCTACGTTCTGACTCGATTTTTCGTGGCGCGGCCACGCGTCGCTGTGCGTGGTTCGCGGCGCGCCAAAAGATTTCTAGCAGGATGGCTGAACGACTTCCATTGCCTACGGCGCTGCTCGTGCAACTTTAGTATATCGATAGAGCCAGGCAAGTCTCGATTCTAAACTTCGACCGCGCTCCACATCATTGATGTCTTAGTTCGAGTACTTTGTTCACTGCTCGACGCTGTGGGGCTCGACGCTGTGGGGCTCGACGCTGTGGGGCTTGACGCTAGGGAATCGTGAGTACGACTTCGTCGAACTCGGGGCTGGCGTTGTCGGTGGTGCTTCTTAGCGTGGCTCGATATTGAATGAAACGTCCTCGAAAATTGGCAATCGATGCGAGCGTCGCGACAGACGGCGTATTGGGCGAGTCTTCGAACACACTGTCCCTGGTGCCATCTGGGCCAAGGAACGGAGGGTCGTTGGCACAGCGGGCGTCGCCGCAGATTCGAATCTGAAATGTGAGGTGAAGCGCGCCGCGTCGGAAGAGCGCCGCGGCTTCCGCATCGCTAAGCGCGCGACGAAATACAGCGACCTCGTCGGTTTCGATCTCGGCGGAGAAATTTCCGCCGCTGAATGCCCCAATCGCAAACTCTTCATTTGGGTTGACGCGAAACGGGTCCGAATAAGATACGCTCTCCGTGCTCTCAAGGACCCCGTCAAAATAGAGGCGTACGGTGGCTTGATCATGATTGGTCTTGGTGAGCGTAAGATGATGCCAAGTTCCATCGTTGACCTGGTTGGCGCTGCAGTACACTGCGCCCGGTGTGGTGCCTTGCGGAGAGGAAGAAACGCCTCCGGCGAGCCCTCCTGGGGCGCTCAAGTTGCATTTTTGGCGGCAGCCAAGCCACAGGTGGGTGCGGGTCGATGGAGGATCTTCTAGACCTTCAACGCCTATGTACACGCGATTCGAGGCAAGGGTTTCGAACTCCTCACAGACCTGCGTGGTGCGTACCCAAAGCGCCCAGGTGTAGTCGCCAGTGCCAAACTGAAAGCTGTCTCCAGCGCGGCTGAACATATAGTTGCTCGTCGTGCTTTTCGCGGCTTGATGCACCGGGCCCGGCACGACATCGAGGCTTTCGTTGCCTCCCGCGGTGACGTCGTTTCCGGTTCCGGAATCGTCGCGCAGCGTTTCTCCTGGAGCGATGCTCTGCTCCGAGTCAAAGTGAACCAAAAGCACGTTGTCTCTCATGTCGACGGCATCGCGCGCGTATCCGGATTCCTGCCCACCATTGCTCGGAAGCGCTTTTCCGTAGGGGCCGCGCGGCGACCACTCGAGCGACGCCCACTCGACCTCTTGCGAGGCATCGATGACACGGGATGTGAACGTGCCCTCGCGCGCCCCCGCGACGAGCCGAACGCTTTCACCACCCCACTCGGTCTGGTCAAACGTTCCCGCCAAGAAATCATCCGCGATGCGATCCGCGAATGACGATGAACCCCGAATGACGCCGTCATCGAGACCGGACATCGCGGACCCGTCGGGAGTCTCTTGGGCCGGCCCTGCGGTACATCGGTTTGCCACGCACGAAAACCCGCGAGCACAGGGACAAGGCTTCCCGTCGATATTCGCGCTAACCTGACAACCAGCGCCTACGAGCAGCGCGAGACCAAGCCACGCCGCGCGGAACGCATCGCGCGATAGAGACACACATCGCCCACATCGCCCGACACGTTCGCTACGTCCCATACTTCAATTTTTAGCGCACGAAACCACGGGAAACGAGACTACGTAATCGATTGGTTCGTTTCCGCCCCGCGATTGTCCATGATTGCAGTTGAGGGTAACGGGTGGTTGATCATGAGAACGTCGGATCACGATCGCGCGCTGCGCATGCATTTGTCGGATCTTTTTTTGGATACCGAAGTACGGCCGGGCATGGTGCAGGCGGCGGCAACGATCGCAGAGAGCGGCTATTCGCGCGCTGAGGTGGACGAGATTTGGCGACTGGAGCTCATGCCGATTCTCCACTGGAACCTGAAATCGGTGGCAGGCGAGTGGGCGCTGTTTCCCATCGAGTGGCTCGAAGGCGAGATCGAAGCGCGGCGCGCGCGGTTGACGACTCGAATGACCGCGCTACCGCTGGTTGGGCCGATGCTGCATCGGCTGCGCGCAGGCTGGCTCGAAGACCAGTATCGAGCGGTTTGGGAGTTGGTCACGATCGTCGCGCGCCGACACGGCGCAGACCGCGAGCGATTCGTTTCGGTCGCCTATGAAATCGCGTCGATTTACTACTCAACCCAGGACTTCTTTACCGACAACCATATTCGTCAGCTGCGCGACTTGGGAGCAACACCAGAAGAGTTCGATCGGTGTTTCGAGGAGACCGAGACCATACTTCGCCGTCTGCTGACCCAAGCAGGGGGAGACCCGCGTCCAAGCGAAATCAAATCGACCCTGACTCGAGCTCGAACGAGTCTCGAATCAATTTGAGCTCAGCTTGTTGCCTGATCGCGGTCGGAGTCGTGAACTGTGGTTGCGGCTCCATTCCCTAAGCCTCTACTCGGGGTGAGTATAGGCGGTGAAGGGAAGCGTCTGGGTCGCATACAGGACTGTGTTGATCGCGCTGCCGTCGGGCACCACGGTCCAGTCGGAGCCGTCGTAGTGCGCCGCGTGAAGAAAACCGGCTTCGTCCGTTACCAACGCGAGCAGCTGCGACTGTCCGGGTAGGCGCAGTAGGCGCAGCGATTCACTGAGGTTTTTTCGCGGTACGGGCACGAGGTTTCGAACGACCCAATCATTCGGGGTAATCCTGCTCCAGGTCGCCCATTGCAGGGCGAGACTTTGTTCCCCGCCGTAGACCGCCACCGCTTCATCCGCGTTCAGCCAGGCAACCGCCACCACGAAATCTCCCTCGGCGCCCACAAGAAGGTCGTATTCCTCGACGGCCTCCCAGCTTGCGCCGTTCCAGGTGCCAAGGCCAAGACGTTTGGTGCCATCCAGATCTCCAATTCCTAGCGCGATGGAGTCGCCTCCGGGAGCGGCTTCAAGGTCGATGTATTCGGAATCGAAGGCGCCCGAGACTGTCTCGTTTCCCGTGGTCCATATGCCGTCTGTCGCGGATCTCGTCGCGTAGGCGAAGTCCGTGCTTCCGGTGCCCCAGACCAGCAAGAGGTCGCCGCTGTTTTTCTCATAGGCAAGGTCGAAGACACGGGTTCCAATATTACTTGTCGCGGTTTGGGCGATGGCGGAAGCGGTATTCCAGGCGCTGCCGTCCCAGATGATCGCGCCGAGGGCGCCGTCGGTATCGACAAACGCCAAAGCTATCTCGTCGCTTGCGGCTCGGGAAGCGAGCTCCACCCAACGAACCGAGCTTGTGGTGAGATCCGGATTGGGTCCTCCCGGGCCGTCGTTGATGGGCAGAGTTTCTGGCTCAGACCACCGTCCATCGCTCCAGGCTCGGAACACAGGGGTTTCGGTGTCTACGGAGTACACCACCAACGCGTTTCCCGAGTTTTGCTCAAACGCGATGCCGGCAAAACGCGTTTCGGTAAAGGTCCCGGGCGAGGCAGATCCGAACGTCGTCGACCACTCGCTCACCCACATTGCATCGGTGCTGCGCTGCACTTGAACTTTGACGTCTGCGAGATCAAGGCCGATGCCGAGCACCATTTCCTCCGGGTCCGTCGCAGCGGATATTCGACCCTCGAGCCAGCGCCATCCTCCCCCCTGGGAGTCGAACGGCGAGAGCGGCGACCAAGTCAGTGATGCGGCGTCGTAGGTCTGGCTGCCGATTCCTTCGGCGCCCGTGCCGATCAAGCTTGAAAGGAGTCGTGCCTGACCGAAGATCAGCGAGGAGCTCGTCATCGGCGTCGAGGCATCGCTAGAAGTTGCGTCCGCGGCATCGGTGGTGGCTGCATCTGGCGAGCTCATCACGTTGTTGATGGTCTCAAAACCCGAGCGGCAGCCGCAGAGCCCTTGGGCCATCAGGACCCAAACGGCAAGACCGAATGCGCAACGCGAACGCCGCAGTGTCAACGGGAACACAATTGTAATATTGATACATTTTTCTACAAATGTAAATGTCAGATGACCAACATAACGTTCAGCGAACGTTGCCAGATATCGGGACGGCGATCAGGCTCAAGAACGTCGCGCACTGTGGGGACCGAAAACACTAGCGACTTCGATCGCTCGGACACACAAGGCCGATAGCTCAAATGGCGCTCCACTGCGTCGTGTGCGGATGAAAAATCGGTCGATGGACGTCTTCGATCCCGCGACGATCAGAATCATGTGGCTCGAGGCAGGGCATGAACGATATTCTTTAGGTCGCGAACGACGACTTCGCGCCGCAGTTCCTGCACGACGGACTCAAGCTTCGGCCAAAGTCGGGTCACATCCGCCTCGATGTAGCGTTCACATAGCCGGCGACGCATCGCCGTTTCGTCTTCGTTCAGCAAAACACTTGTCAACGCGAGTTCCGTGGGCCCTTCTACGCGAAACCCAAGATAGGTACTGCGGCTCAGCACCCCAACTGCCTTGGCGAGCATGGGTCCGATGTCGCGTGATCCCGCGTATTGTTTGACGAGCCGGGCTGCCACGGTCGCCTCGGTGGGATGCATCAGTATCGCGCAAACAAAACGCGCATCCACATCGAGCACTGCTGCTCGGCGAATGGCCCAGCGGATGTGTTCGCGCTCCGATTGGAGCGCCGCCTCGAGCAGTGGGGTCAGGCCATCACTTCGTGGCGAGAGGTCATTCAGCAGCTGAGAAAAAGTGTTCCAGTGCTTCCACAAGTGGACCTGCGCTTTTCGAAGCACTGCATGCGCAAAGTCGACGGTCCCCTGCCGGGCCAGCGCACCGACGCGCTTCCGATATTCATCGAGTCGCTCGCATCGGGAGTAGACCTCGAGGCAATCCATGGCGCGACGGAGTGGTTCGCGGCGATCCACAAAGCGGCCGTCGCACGCCAACCCGGGCCTCAAAAACAAAAGGCTCTTCGGTTCAGGCCCGCGATGTCGTGGCGGTGTGCGCACCACGATCGTCGCGGACGGTGCATCGACATGAACCAACGTGTGAATCAATCGATCGCCGTCGAGAACCTCGCGAATATCCCCGACCCGCAGCAGCTCCGAGTTCGTGACGCGCAGGTCGCCCAACGTAAAGTAGGGCGCTCGTTGCTCTCCCGGCAGGAACTCGAACCGCGTATGAACGCTTTGACCATGGAGCACTTGAAAGGCGCCGACGAAACCGTGGTTGTGAATGGAGGGGGTGTCGCCTACCCAGCAGTTGACGTCGATGACGAAATCGCCGCCATCAAACATTGTGATGGGCGGCTCGGCGAACTCTTTGAGGGGGTCTGCCTGCTTCGGCAGTTGCCCGCCAAGAATCGCAGCATCCATGACGGATTCGAAAGACAGAGATGACGCCAGGTCGCTGTCCGCAAGCAGCCGAACACACAGCTCCGCGAACGAAGCGCGGGAGCGGCCCTTCGCACGCCATTCCGCATCAATGCGCTCACCAACACGCCGGAAGGCGTCGAACGCAACCGACTCCACTAGTTTTCCGTCAGGGAGTCACCCGGGAGGTTGCTCACCCGCGCGGAGCTTGTTTGCCCGCCGACGATCGCAACCAGTTCCTCCTCGCTAAGATGCAGGCTTGTGTCGTCCACCACGCGAATGGAAAGGTCTTCCTCCCGCAGCGGCTCGCGCTCTGATTTCCGAATCGCCTTTTTTGCTTTCACCGCGATGCCTCCATACTGCGAATCGCTTCGAGAAGAAATGCTCCAGGAGCGGGAAGCCTGGACGATCCAAACGCGAGCGTCAAGACCGCTTCGATCACGGGTCTCCACGCTGAATCCGATGCGCAAATCGGGATCCGGACGAGCAGAGCCACGACTGAAAAGCCCCTCAGGCCCAAAGATTCAGTTGAGCAGCGTTGGGCGTCGGGGTGCAGCCATGTGTCGGCGAACATCACGAGAACACCGTTCTCATAACCGGTCGGCAAGCGAGCACACATCATGCTGATAGACACAACGGCGTGCATCGAGGGAAACCAGCCGCGGTTCCGTTGGCTCAACCTGCGGGCGGCGCAGGCTTCTCTAGTCAAGAATCGCGTTGGGATACCAAACGAGCAGGCTTTGAAAAGTTTGCTGGGGAAGCGCCGGTGACGCGGCGGACGGTGATGCGCCTGTGTTTGGTCGCGGCGGAAGCGGGGTGTCGTTGACCAACTGAACCAGCATCGCGCTTCCTAGCGAGTTGGCGCGCAGGGCGACAAATGCCAGCGCCGATTCGTATTCCTGCTGCGGGCAATCGTTGAGATGCTCCCCGAGCACGTGTTCTTGCCAGTTCGCGCTAGCGCGTCGTTCCTTGTCGTTGAACGAGGCGTAATCTCGGTAGGCAATCCAGAAGTTCTCTCCGTACCCGGAGACCGGCCGGCTCGAGGGTGGCAGCAGGCACGTGGGGTTGTCCTTTACTGCAAAGAGGACCCGCTTTTGCGCGGTGACGGTCACATCGCTGACGGTTTGTTTTTGGTCGGGGCTTAGTGTGCCCCTGGCGGTGCAGCCAGCAGCGTCGCAGTCAAAACACAAAACCTCCGCCGGGGCGTTTACGTTCGAAATGCAGATGTAGTTCCCTGCCGCGGGATCGGCAGAAAGCGCATAACCTCGATTCAAGTCGCTAGGGCTGGAATAAATCACGCGCGGCAGCGATTTGGTCGCGTCTGTGATGGCGCTCTTTGGCCACATCGCGACGCCAGACTCATGAGAACGGGCATGGCTTTCTCCCTTCGTTTCGGCTTGGCTTCGCAGGCGGTTGTACGTGAAGTAGACGTAGCCTCCCACCGAAATCACCGACTTGTCTCCAGTAGGAAAACTTCCCAGATGCGTAGTCGGAATCACATGCATGCGGGGCTTCGGCGCAGTTTTTTCGACCGCAAGCAGGTACGTAGGGGGAGCTCCTCCGGAATCGCGCGCAGCTCGTACGTAGAGAAACTCTTCGTCCGAGCCCGCAAGCGTGACGTGCAGTTGGCCTTTCGGAAGCTTGCGGTTCGACTCGCGAAGAAAACGGATCACGTCGAGCTCGTTCAGGACCACGGGGAGTGATTCCTCTCCTTCTTCGGGTGCCAAGGAGAGAATTTGTGTCTCACCGGTGTTGGAGCCTACCGCCATGTAGATTCGCCTATCATCGATGTGCTTCTCTACTGAGGAAATCTGTTGGTCAGCTCCAGCTGCCCACAGCTGCTCTGTCTTCTGACCGGCGCCTGGTTCGAGCGAGACTCGATAGAGCACCTTGTGGTGGCCGTCGGCAGAGCCAGCGACGATGTATGCGTATTGCTCGTCGATGGCGTTCAGCGTTGCGCTTGTGGTGACATCCCACAGCACCGCGCCGCCGTACCTAGAGTCGGCGGGCGCGTTTTTGGCGGCGCCTGGTTCATAGGTTCCGGAGGCCGCCGAGCAGCCGATCAGAAGCGCGAGCAGCCAAGTGCCAAGTGCGTTCGTGCGCGCACGATGCTCGCCCCGCAGCTTCAATTTAAGAGTCGCGTTCGACGGCCACGGCGATGCGGACGGTTGTACCTCCATACCTGCGGAGAAAGCACACACTATGCCAATCGCGCGAGTGACGCAGACACGAGTTGGACGACTGATCGAATTGCTCAGTTTTCCGAGATCTCAGAACACCACTTTTGCGTGGAAGGTATCGACAAAAACGAGTCGGCTCGCGCAAGGTCCCCAAAGGAGGGATATTGACAAAAGTTCGACAGGTTTGTAGCTAGTTCCGCAGCACCATTCGACAAAGGAGTACGCCGAATGACAAAGGAAAGAAAAGCTGTCCGATATCGGGAGAACGATGAAGCGGGAGTCGTATCGAACGCCCACGCGCCTCTCGACGAGGAAGAGATGGCGCTCGTTGTCGGAGGTGGCGCGATGAAGGCGCAAAATGCGGACATCGCACCCGAACTTCAAGCTGCGACCAAACACCAATCCGGCCACTTCAGAAATTAGCAGCGTGGTCGAGTGAGTCGCGTCCGTTGATTGACGCGCTCACGGAGGGTCACAGAGCTCTCGGGCCAATGCCTCCGCGATTGGCAGGCCCGTGAGCTGCTCCACCCACAACCATTGTGGGTCCGGATTCACTTCTAAGAACACGTAGTCTCCCGAAGGCGTGACGATCATATCGAGTCCGCCTAGTGAGAGCCCGAAGTGTCTCATCAAGGCATAGCAACGCGTTTCGATGTCTTCAGGCAACTGGCGCGCGCGATGTTCGATGGAGCCCAGTCCTTTTTCGCTCTCTGAGGCGCTGCGCCAATCAATACGCACCTCCTCGTTTGGCGATTGCTGAGAGTAGATCGCGCAGCTGAGCGCGCGCGCGCCCACCATGGTCACGCGGAGCTCGAAGTCTTTCTCGACGTATTCTTGAAAAATCGACGGACATCGGTGCGAGGAATGAGCGCGTTGTTTGAGCTCAGAGAGCGTGATGCGCTCGGTGCTGCGCGCCACCGAAACCCAGGTTTCCCGCTTTGCGTCATAGCGATGGAACCCCGATAGGCCCAGCGGTTTTGTTGCGATGAAATCGCGGTCGGAATGGCCGTGCTCCGCAAAAAAAGAAATCGCTTCGTCGACTCGGTCGGTCACCACGGTGCGCGGAATCCGTAACCCCAAGCGCTGCGCGACGGCGAGCTGTTCGACTTTAAACCGACTGGCACCGTGCTGGGGCGGAGGGTTGACCCAATGGGCGTGGGAAAGCAGGCCGTAAAGCGGGTCGACGTAGTCGCGATATTGCTCGCATGCGTAGAGGCTGACATCGAAGTGACGCTCTCGCGCGTCGGCGGACATCAAGAAGTTGCGGTGCCAGACCGAGCGTATCTCGGCCGGGTCGAACTCAAGCGAATCATGGGGCTGTCGCAAGCGAAGCGTTTGCCGACCTTCGGGCGTGCCCTCGTAGCGAATCGCCGTGCTCAAGCCAGAGCCATTGCGATATAGAAATGCGGGCTTTTCGCCGCGCCGATGCAGCTCCTCGACGACGCGGCGGATGTGGACGTCTTCAACGCCAGCAGCGATCAAAATCATGGCACCAACATCATCACGTGATTCGTCATACTGCGGTCGGCAGGACCGGCGTCTGTGGGATCGTCGTCTGCAAGGTATTGTTGAGCGAGGTCGCCCTGTCAACGTTCGCCTTCTGTGTATCTAGTCTAGCCCTCTGTTCACAGGGATCGAGCGTGTGAGGTCAACGTGTACGAAAGGCCGTCGCACGCATGCGTTCGAGCGTGTTTTCTTGTCGGGCTTGTTGTGCGTCTCCGATGCAGCGGAAGTAGGTGACGCCTGGCTTTACGGAGGGTGGTGAAATTCGGAATGCGCGACGCCACAGGGTTCGCATGCGCGGAGAGTCAAAGTCTCGTCGACGATCCACGGTGGGGCAGGGACTTCGTTCACTGACGAGAATTTTTCTAAGGGCATGTGATTCACTCTGCTTCCAGCGTAGTCCACTTTGTTCTCGTTTAGGCTGATGATGACGCGTTTCACGTCGTCAAAAGGGTCGCTCATGTGTTCAGATTACATGGCGCGTGCATTGCCTGCATCCTTCTCGACTCGCTCCACCAAAGAGGCGCGATAGGTGCGGCGCTGCCGGAATGGATAGCCCCTACGTGGCGAACGGGAGAAGGCACATGAACAACTCGGAGCGAAAGCAAGCGATACGCACCCTGCTCAAAGGCATCGAGACGGGGGACCCGGCGGCGGTGGCGGTTGTCGATGAAGATCGGTACATCCAGCACAACCCGCAGACCCACGAGGGCAGCGAGGGGCTTTCGGCGCTATTCAAAAGGCTTTCGAAGACTTCGCCGCGGGTGAACATCGCGCGAGTGTTTGCCGACGGCGACTATGTATTTGCCCATACCGAATATGATTTTTCCAAGCGAAGGATTGGGTTTGAAGTGTTCCGCTTCGAGGGAGACCGCGCGGTGGAACACTGGGACAACATTCAGTCGCGGCAGGGCCCGAACCCTTCCGGTCACGGCATGGTCGATGGAACCACCGAAGCGACTGATTTGGAGAAGACTGAAGCGAACCGAAGCCTCGTCCGGGAGTTCATCGATGAAGTACTCGTTGGACGCCGTACGGGGCAGCTGGCGCGCTACGTTCATGGTGAACACTTCATTCAACACAACCCTGAGCTCGAGGATGGAATCGCGGCATGGAAGGCAGCGCTCGAGGCCGCGGCGAACGGCCGACCCGTGATTGAATATCAGCGGGTTCATCGCGTGCTCGCGGAAGGGTCGTTCGTGCTTTCGGTGAGCGAAGGCTTTCGGGCGGGCATCCATTCGTCGTTTTACGATCTCTTCCGAATCGAGCGTGGCGCGGTGGTCGAGCATTGGGACACCATCGAAGCGGTTCCGAAACCGTCTGAATGGAAGAACAATAACGGGAAGTTTTAGAAAATTTCAGCTGAGGGGTGGCGTAACTGTTTCATTTCCAGAACGTGTCAGAAAAAACTGACGACCGGGGTTTGTTGGCCCCGGAAAGCACCCCTCAGACGGTTCTTGGAAGCGCTAGAAAATAGCGAAAAATACCTCTCCCTCTGCGCATAGGGTCCGCGGAGATGGACGCCACCGCGCGCATATGGCGCCGTTATCCGTGTGTTGTGCGCTGGCACACAAATCGCATTCCACACTGTCGTTCAATCTAAGTTGTCGAACTCGAGCGCATGAAGTGCACAGATGCACATTCAAGCAGTTCGTAGACGGAGAAATTCGTCCACGATTGGAAAGGAGTTGTGTCTCGTGAGCAGAACGAAGTTTGTAGGTTGGTTGTCGATACTGATGTTGGCGAGCGCGGGCGGTTGCTCCGCTGCAACGGGTGGTGAAACGGACTCCACTGCCAAAAGCCGTACGGGCAACTTTCGCAATGTCGAACCGGGAAAGGCAATGCTCATGGCGGTGCTGCTTCCTGGAGGTGACAAAGTTGGCTACGCAGAGCAGCTTGTCCCGGTAGACGCGATGTTGCCGCCGCTTGCGCAGGAAACCCTAGAGAGCAGCGAAGCCGGATCCGACACCAGCGATCCGAATCACGCCGATGTCCAGAATTCACCTGCGCCGAGGAAAGCCAAAGCGTGTTGGAAGAAGATCACGAAGTCGAGCCATTCTGGCGTTGGCTTCCCGGCAATCGAGACCTTCAATGAGACTTGGCACAAACCAGGCCTCCCGAAAGTCAGCTCCGAGGGAAACTGCGAGATCAAGCAACGCGGGGACGGTATTAAGCTGGCGTTCCAGAACGTCGCGTACGATACGGAGTATCTCATCCTTGTGGAGCCTCGGCGGGAAGGGGACGGCCAAAGATACTGGCTGTTTGCGGACCGACAGTCTGCACGCGTAGGCGGCCCAAGGAAAATCGACCTGGGACAGACCGTAGTCGTTCCCAACGATGTTTCTGCTGCCAATCTAGAGATTACCTTGCTACCAGGCTTCACTTTGGCTCACATCACATCCTCCGTCTACGAACCGACTGAGCAACAGACCGTGGTGAAAGTGGACCACAAGCAGCCGGTGTATATTTTGGGTCCCCGTTCGCTCGCCGAGGCGCCGGACAGCGCCGAATAGTCACCGAGCTCATCCGGGCACGCGCAGGAAGATTTGGGAGCCGTTCTCGAACGTTCGAAGCGATGATTTGCTTCCGTTCCCAAGTCTTCCGTCGCGCAGGGCTCCGTATCGCGAAACCCTATGGCATTCTTCGGCTGAGCACGATGGAGTAGCGCGCGCGGCACCGTTCGCGCACAATCAAGTCTCCGCGGAGCTCGTTTTCGGATGCTTCCAAGCGATTGCCTTCGGCTTCGATGCCGACTTCGGCAGCGGAATCGTCTTCGTAGGTGCAGCCGCTTCCTTCATCGACGACAGGAAGCCAAAACCCGCCCTCGAGGCTCAGCGTGTTGCCGCAGAGGCGTCCGTTGATTCGGTACTCTTCGTCGACGAGGATCGACACCTCGTTTCCTGATTGGGTCATCGTCCAGGTGAGCGAGCAGGCGTCGATTCGTTCGCCGATTGGTTCGTCATCGCAGCCTTCGCTCAAGATTTCGACCGTCCCCATGTCGAACCAAGTGCTCGCGTTGTAGTCGAAGCCCGGGCTTTCGGAGCAATCGGACAGTCGCGCGGAACCCTGCACGAAATAGGGAGGACCTTCGGAGCAGGAAAGGTTCAACGCTGTGCAGGCGAACACGCAGAGATGGACCCCGAGTCGCGATAGGGAACGAGCGCGCATCGAGCGACCAGCATTCCACACAACAGCGTCGGAAGTCTTGACCGAAATCCGCGCTCGCATGTCCTTAGTCTCTTGGGCTGTTTTATGGTAATATTATAAAGGCACTAGAATTTGGTCATCGCTGCGGTCCGCCGCGCAGGTTATTGCACGCAGTTTCGGCGGTTTGTTCCAACGTGCAGACGTCCAAAATTATCGAACGGCGTCCGGGATCCACGCTGCGGACCATGGCTCGATGGTTGAGCAAGTCGGGATCCGAGTCGTCCGTGAGCACCTCTCGTGCGGAATCGCTGAGTTACGCGGACGCGATGCGGCTGACAGAGATGCATCGTTATCGATGGTTTGCGGCATTCGTGGGCTCGATGTTGGCGGTTGCCACGGTGGCTGCGCCTTGGCTCGGCGGCGATGACGTCGGGCGGGTTCTTTTTCAAATCGCGGGTGGCCTATGTATGTGCGTCTGCGCGGCAGCCATCGTTTCCGGACGTTCGCTTGCTGACTACCGCACGTCGATGGGGAATGCACTCGCCCAGACTTGCGCCGTGACCGTTTGCTTTGGGTACCTGTTTTTTGGTTGGTCGTCGAGCGTCACGCTGTTCGTGTCTTTCGGCCTTTACGTGTATTGCCAAAGCGAGAGCTTTGTTGCGTCGCTCATTACTTTTCTTATTCCTTCGGTGTGCTTGCTCGTGGTTGGCGGGCTCACTGGTTTTGGGTTGGTTCCAGACCCTGGCTTGGTCCAGCCCACGAGCCTTGCCGTTTGTCTGAGCTCGGCGCTGGTGCTGTTTGTGAGCTTTGCAGGAAGCTACATGTTCGCCCGTCGACAGCGAGCCGACACGGTAGAGACTTATTCCGCGCTTGAAGATGTGATTCGCGAGATGTCGAAGCGACAAGCCCTCCTGGACGAAGCGCGCAGCGAGATCGATCGTGCGGAGCGGGTGGGCGGCCCCGGCCGGTTTACTGGGGAGACGTTTGGCACCTGCGTGCTTGGTGATCTTATCGGGCGCGGGGGCATGGGCGACGTATACGAAGCGGAGACGGTGAGCGGTCGGCCCGCCGCGGTCAAGCTACTCAACAAACGCGCGCTTTCTGATCCTTCGGTCGTGCAGCGGTTTCTCCGTGAATCGCGACTCATGGTGGGGCTACGCAGCGAACATGTCGTCCGGCTGATCGAGCTCCCCGACCCGGAAGCGCCGATTCCCTATATTGCGATGGAGCGATTGCACGGGAAAACGCTTTCTCAGGTGCTTCGTGAAGAGAAGCGGCTTGACCGAAAAGCGCTGCGTACGCTGGCCGACGAGCTGGCTGATGGATTGCAAGCCGCCCATGACGCCGACATCGTGCATCGCGACCTCAAGCCCGCCAACATATTCCGACATCGCGATTCATCCGGCCGGCACACGTGGAAGATTCTTGATTTCGGGGTGAGCAAACTCGGTGAGACGAGTTCCACGATGAGTCACGGGCAACTCATCGGCACGCCAGCGTTCATGGCGCCGGAGCAGACGCAATCGATCGATGTGGACCAACGCGCCGATGTCTACGCGTTTGGCGCCATTTTGTATCGATGCCTTACCGGTCAGCCGGCGTTCAGTGGTCCGAATATTCCTGCGGTATTGCTCGCCGTGCAGAAGAAGATGCCTCCGAGGCCCTCTGAGTTTTCGCGCGTCACCAAAGAAATGGACGCGGTTTTTTCCATTGCTCTGGCGAAAAACCGACGTGCGCGTTTCGGGAGTGCGCGGGAGCTTCGGAGCGCGTTTATTGCAGCACTGGGAGGGGAGATTTTACCCGAACACCGGTCCCGGGGAGCCAAACTCCAGCGCGTGTCGCCGTGGCAAACGGCTGAACCGCACGCTCAAGGAACTGGAGTTTCCAATCTCGGCGAGTCAATCGCCGAGGAGCTGGATGACGAACCGACTCCGACGGCTCAGAATCTCGCCACGTCGGTGCTCGCCGCGCAGGCCTTGGATAGTTCGAATCATTCGAGTCCGCGTACTGGTTCGTCTCGAGACGACAAGGGTGTCGTTTCTGGCTCGTCCGCCTATCACTTCGCTGATGAGAACTATGCACCACCTGCGAGCGACGCCCCGGGCCCCGCTTCGAACTCTGCTTCGAACCACGTCGAGAATCGCAGCGGAGCCGCGCCGTCCCAACGTGATGCAGTCGAGAGCGGCCACGCACCAGCGAACGGAGAGGAAGACTCGGTTGGAGGTTCTGCTGAGTCCGCAGATGATTCGCAACTTGGCAAGACCACCACCGTGGCCGCGAACGCGTTGCTGGCTCACGAGCGCCGTCGATATCGTTGGTTTGCCGGCTACATGTCCGCCATGATTCTGCTTTGCTTGATACCCACCTGGTTTATTGCGGGTTCGCCGGTTCGCGCAATCTACCAGATCACGTGCGTGCTTTGCGGCGCGATCTGCGCCGCGGTCGTCTTCCTGCTTCGTGGCGAACGACCCTACCGACTGTGGCATTCTGCGGTGCTAGCGATTGTGTGCTCTGCGCTCAGCGTGGTGACGTTTTTCTATTGGGGCATCTTCTCAGGAATGATCTTTCCTGTTGCGATGAGCCTCTATGTGTTCTGTCAGAGTCGCAACGCGTTTGCCGCGCGAGTGACCATGGTGGTCGCGACGGGCACGTACGCCGCGCTGTCCACGTTGCAGTTTTTCGGCCTCTACTCGGATACGGGCGTAATCCAGCTCACGTTGGGGGATCGATACGCGACGCTCCTGCTCGCCGCGCTAATTTTCGCAATTCACGTCGGCCTCTATTTCCTTGCGCGACGGCAGCGAGCCGATGCTACGCGCGTATTTCATCAGCTGGAGGAGGCTACGGCCGAAGTGTCTCGCCGCCATGCGTTGCTCGAGGAAGCTCGGGCAGAGATTGAGCGCGTGGTTCGTGTGGGTCGTCCTGGTCGATTTACGGGGCAATCGTTTGGGGAATTTTTGCTCGGAGACCTCCTCGGTCGCGGCGCGATGGGCGACGTATACGAGGCGGTCGGCCCCGCTGACACCCCAGCCGCGGTTAAGCTTTTGCATATGGATTCGCTATCCAATCGAGACGCGGTGAATCGATTTTTTCTTGAAGCGGAGCTGCTTCATTCGCTCGAGAGCGAATACGTCGTTTCCACCATCGCTCCACCCGACCGAGATGCGTCCTTGCCCTTTATTGCGATGGAACGATTGCGCGGGCGTACGCTTTCGGATCGCTTGCGAACCGAACCCGTGCTCTCAGACGAGGTGCTGGTGCGCATGGTGATTCAAATCAGTCGCGGCTTGGCGGCAGCCCACGAAGCGGGCGTGGTCCATTGTGACCTCAAGCCCGCGAATATCTACGAACACCGAGCATCTTCGGGAAAACGCGTGTGGAAATTGCTCGATTTCGGCGCGAGCACGCTGGAAGGTCGTCACGTAAACGCGAGTCAAAGTCGAATCGTAGGAACTCCAGCGTTTATGGCACCGGAGCAAGCCACGGGGAGGCGGGTCGACTACCAGGCCGACCTCTACGCGTTGGGCGCTATCGTGTATCGCTGCATCACCGGGCGACCGATGTTTACCGCCCCAGACATACCGTCGCTCCTATTCTCGATCGCTCATCAGATGCCGCCTCGCCCGTCTGACGTGCTGTCCGTGAATCCAGCGTTCGATGCTGTGCTGGCCGTCGCGCTGGCGAAGCAACCGGAGCATAGATTTGAAAGCGCCGCCGCGTTCGCGCGCGCGATTCGTGATGCTGCTCGAGGAGAGGTAGACGAACAACTCGCGCGACGCGCGCGAGCGCTATTGAACGAAGCAGATTGGGGTGGGGCGCTTCAGGAGGAACGCGTTTCTTCCGCGTAGGCGAGCGTTGCCTTTGAGGTTGCGTTTGGTGACGTCGCTGAAGAGCGTCGCCGCTCGCGCGTACGGAGTTTGCGATCGAAACCAGTGAAATTGTGCAGTGCTCGCGTTTGACCGGGTCCGCAAGACGTGTAAGTGCGGTTCTGTGGATCTGGCGCTGATTGATGCTGTGAAGTCAGTTGGCGAACTCAGTACCCCTTTGTTCAACGATAGCGCAATGTTCGACGGTAGAGCGAGACTCCGTGGATGTGCGAGACTCCGTGGATGTGCGAGACTCCGTGGAAGTGCGAAACTCGCCCGGACGAGCTGGTGTCGCAAACCATTCGCCATCTGTTTGATGTGTGTGATCCCGCTCTTCTCGGGGTGCACGGCACATAGCGCAGATTCCGTGGATGCCGACCTGCGACCCGAACAGGAAAAAATCTGGCCGGGAATCGGCGCTGCTCTTGTGATCGGGATGGCAGTTGCATTTATATTGCTCGAGTTCCAAGACGAGTTCGACGACGAGCTGTTTCTCTCTGGCGATATTGCGCCCGAGCCGTCGTGCACGGCGCGGGCCGCGGCATACGCCCTGATTGACATGGGAGTCACCAAGGAAGAGATTCTCGCGATCGGTCGCGGCGAGAGGTCGCTACATTTCGAGGCGATACGCATTGGGCGAATGGCCGAGCGAAACGGGACGATAACCGCACGAGTCCTCCGTACGGTCTGCGCATGCATCGCGCGGGGCGTCGACTCAAGTACTCTTGGACTGGCTCAGCTTCGTCAGCGTTGCGCTCCATGATCTAGAACCAAGTAATTCGTGATCTAGAACCAAGCGATTCGCTCCGAGCACTGTAGGTCTTGTAAGATACGCGATATCGGTTGCTCATCCTTTGAGATCAAAGCGGTCGAGGTTCATGACTTTGTTCCATGCGGCGATAAAGTCGCGTACGAACTTTTCTTCTCCATCGCTCGATGCATAGACTTCGGCGATCGCACGCAGCTGGGAGTTTGAGCCAAAGATTAGGTCTGCGCGGGTCGCGGTCCATTTGGGTTTGCCGGTGGAGCGATCCTTGCCCTCGTACTCTGCGTTCTGTTCCTCGGCGTGACTCGAGGAGTTTGCGATCGGGGACCACTGCGTGGACATGTCGAGCAGGTTGACGAAGAAGTCTTGGGTCAACGTGCCGGGTCGATCGGTGAATACGCCGTGTTGGCTTTGCGCGAAGTTCGCGTCGAGGACGCGCATGCCGCCCACCAAGACGGTCAATTCCGGTGGCGTCAGTGTGAGCAGGTGCGCCTTGTCGAGGAGAAGTTGTTCGGCGGGAATGGCGATTCCGCTTCGAATGTAGTTACGAAAACCATCGGCCTTCGGTTCGAGCACCGAGAAGGATTCCGCGTCGGTGTATTCGTCTGTGGCGTCGGTGCGGCCTGGCGTAAAAGGAACGTCGACGGCGTGCCCCGCGTCCTCGGCGGCTTTTTCGATCGCTGCGCACCCGCCCAGCACGATCAGGTCGGCCAGCGAGATTCGGGTCGTTCCGGGCTGCTTGCTGTTGAACGCGGTTTGGATTTCGCTCAGAGCGCTCAGCGTTTCGCGAAGCTTCTCGGGCTCGTTGACGGCCCAGTCTTTCTGGGGCGCTAAGCGAATGCGCGCGCCGTTTGCTCCGCCGCGCTTGTCCGTGCCGCGATACGTCGATGCCGAAGCCCAGGCCGTCGACACCAGTTGCGCGACAGATAACCCAGAATCGACAATCGTTTGCCTGAGGGTTGCGATGTCCTCTGGGCCGATCAGTTCGTGATCGACGGCCGGAACAGGGTCCTGCCAAAGCAGCGGCTCCGCGGGAACGTCCGGTCCGAGGTAGCGGGCCACCGGGCCCATGTCGCGATGAGTCAGCTTGAACCATGCTTTGGCGAACGCTTCGGCAAACTCGTCCGGATGTTCGTGAAATCGCCGCGCGATCGGTTCGTATACGGGGTCGAAGCGCAGCGCGAGGTCGGTGGTGGCCATCATCGGCGCGTGCCGCTTGGCAGGGTCGTGCGCGTCGGGGACGCTGTCTTTGGCGGCGCTGTCCTTGGGGGTCCATTGGTGGGCGCCGGCCGGGCTCTTGGTCAGCTCCCATTCGTACCCGAAGAGGTTTTCGAAAAAGTTGTGGTCCCATTTCGCCGGGTCCGTGGTCCACGCGCCTTCGAGACCGCTGGTGATGGTGTCTCCGGCGTTGCCCGTGCCCAAGCGGTTGTTCCAGCCGAGCCCTTGTTCTTCGATCGGTGCGCCCTCGGGTTCGCGGCCTACGTAGCTTCCGGGATCGGCTGCGCCGTGGCATTTTCCGAAAGTATGACCGCCGGCGATGAGGGCGACCGTTTCTTCGTCGTTCATGGCCATGCGGCCAAAGGTTTCGCGAATGTCGTGTGCCGCCGCGAGCGGGTCGGGGTTTCCGCCGGGTCCCTCTGGATTGACGTAGATCAGGCCCATCTGAACTGCGCCGAGCGGGTTTTGCAGATCCTTGGCATCATCCGTGCCGCTACGTTTACTGTGACTGGGTTTACCGTGACTGGGTCCATCGTGATTGGATCCATCATGATTGGGATAGCGTTCGTCCCCGAGCCATTGGCCTTCGGTTCCCCAGTTGATGTCGCTTTCAGGCTCCCAAATGTCTTCTCGTCCGCCCGCGAAGCCGTATGTTTTGAAGCCCATCGATTCGAGCGCCACGTTGCCGGTAAGAATCATCAGGTCGGCCCACGAGATGTTGCGTCCGTATTTCTGTTTGATGGGCCAGAGCAGGCGTCTCGCTTTGTCGAGGTTGCCGTTGTCGGGCCAACTATTGAGCGGAGCAAAGCGAAGCGTTCCCGAGGCGGCACCGCCGCGACCATCGTAGGTTCGGTAGGTGCCTGCGCTGTGCCACGCCATGCGGATGAAGAAGGGGCCGTAGTGGCCATAATCGGCGGGCCACCAATCTTGGGAATCGGTCATCAGGGCGTGGAGGTCTTTCTTCACCGCGTCGAGGTCCAGGTTGTTGAACGCCTCGGCGTAGTTGAACCCTTCGTCCATCGGATTGGTGGGGGGCGCGTTTTGCGCGAGAATCTTGAGGTTCAGGCTCTTCGGCCACCAGTCGCGATTCGACCGGGAGGATTGGCGGGTGTGGTCGTATGCGCGGTGAAACGGGCATTTGCGTTCGCTTTTCATCGAGGTGTCCTTTCGCTGACTTTCGATGTAGCAGGGTGCGAGCTTGAACGAAAAGACATTGTTTTCATAGTTTTCATAACTTAGAGTTATTCGATGCTCCCCACGCTTCGTCAGCTCGAATACCTTGTGGCGCTGGCCGACACCGGCCAGTTCGTGGAAACCGCTCGGGTATGTCGGGTGAGTCAGCCAGCTCTGAGCAAACAGGTTCGGGAGGTGGAAGAGATGCTTGGTGTGGCGCTCTTTGAGCGAGCGCGTCCTCGCGTGATGGTGACGCCTGCGGGAAAAGAAGTCGTACGGCGCGCCCGACAGTTGCTCGCCGACGCTCGTGAGCTGGTGAACGCTGCGAGTGCATGGCAAGGAGTGCGCCGCGGCACCGTTCGGCTGGGCGTGATTCCGACCATTGCTCCCTACGGCCTTCCTGGGCTGCTGACCAAACTGCGCCGGCTCTATCCTCTCGTGTCGTATTCGATCTACGAACGACAAACCGACGTTCTGATCGAGGAGCTTCGGTCGGGCGCGGTCGACCTGGGCCTGTTGGCGCGCTCGTTTGACGACCAAGGGCTCGCCGGCGTGGATTTCGTCGAAGAGCCCTTCGTGCTGGTTGCGCCCAAAGGTCATGCGCTGGCTGCGGCGGGCGCGATTCGCGTACGCGAGCTTTCTGGATCGAGCCTCATTCTCATGGAAGACGGTCATTGCCTGCGCGACCAAGCCATCGAAGTATGCGCTCTGGCGGGGCCGCCGCCGGCCACCGCGGTCGCGGCCGCCAGCGTTTCAACGCTCGTGCGCATGGTCGAAAGTGGGCTCGGAGCGACCCTCGTGCCGGCCACCGCGCTTCATGCCGAAGTGCGCCGCGGCCGCGGGATTGTCGCAAGGAGCTTCGGCGATTCGTCGCCCGGGCGCACGCTCACGCTCCAATGGCGCGCGTCGTCGCCAAGCGCATCATGGTTTTCAGAGATGGCCGATGTATTCCGATCACACTACCTCGAGCTCAACGCGACCTTGCCGAGAGTTTCGGGCCCAAAGCCGCGAATACGAGCCGCGCGCTAGAAATCAGCTGCCGGTTATGGGTCGATTGCTCGAGTCGGTCGAACAGCCGGAAACAAACGTCCGACGGGGCACACGTTGGCGCACACATGCGTACCTTTAGCGCCAGAAAAGCTCAATAATTTTAGCGGCTCCTCAGTGCCTTCGAGTTGGCGCGCGCTCTGCAATCACTCCTGATGACGCTCGCTTTGGATAGAGCGTTGAGGAGGATGTTGTGATTGGAAAGATAACTTGCTTGGTGGCCGTGATGTGCGCTCTTTGGGGATGCAACAGTTCGTCGACTCCGAACGATGATGTACCGGATGCTCGGCCGCGTCCTCGACCCGACGGGGGGCCGCCTGATGGAGATGTTTCAAAAGCACCGTCGGTGTTCTTTCTTCATGCTCTGTCTGGAGAGTTCAATGAGGTGGATTTGACGGTAGGTGACCAAACGGTCGACGACCTTGCGTTTGGCACGGTGTCAGACGCGACCGAAGTGGCTCTGGGAGAAGGCAACGTTACGGTGGAGGTTCGAGAAGCTGATGCCGACGCGTCGGACGTTGCGCTTGAACTCGCCTTGGAAGGCCTCACAGAAAACAAGAGTTACCTAGCTGCCATCTTCGGAGACGAAGACGCCGACGACGATGCTGCTACAGCGCCGCGTTTGCTGCTTGTGGAGCTCGAATCATCGGCAGTCGTTGACAAGTCCGAGGTGCAGCTGATGCACCTTTCACCCGACGCACCAGCGACGGTGGACGTTGGAGAGCTCGGCGAAGCAGGCGCGCTCGACCCGGAGTACGCGACCGATCTTGCATATGGAGAAAGCGCCAGCGCAAGTATCGACAATAGCCCGGTGCAAAACGACGACCCTCCTCGCGCCGATGATCTCAACTGGGGATTGCGAGATGGAGACAGCGACGATGCACCGACCGCGAGATTCGAGGGCGATCGTTTGCGCGACGGGACGTTCATCGCCGCACTGATCGATTCCGAGGAAACGTTCGATGGCGACAAAGCAGATATCGTGATCTTGAGCGTGAACGCCGACAATGAGATCGATTCCGAATCGGTGCGGCTCGAAAAGGCGCTGCCGGTCGTCCCGTAGTCGCTCGATTGCGAGTGTCCAAAACCGCGCACCCTGTCTCATGTAGGCGGGTGCGCGGTGTTCTTCGCCAGTTGTGTGTGCGTGTTGCACGATGAGAACAAGCTCTTAGAGTTTGCGTATGAGAACTCCGTTCATTGCGACATGCTTTGTTTGCGCGCTTGCGGCTGGATGTGGCGACGACGACACAAGCCAGTCGGACAGCGGGACCACCATCGTCGACGCAGGTCAAGACGCCTCGACATCGACGGCGACGGATGCGTCTATGGCTACGGATGCATCAACTGTTACCGACGCGTCGATACGCTTCGACGGAGGCATCTGTCCGGCTTGTGTGCCGCCGCCGGATCCGTCATGCACGGGAACCGGCCCCTGTGGATGTGGGCCCTACGTGTGCCCTGAGCGCTAGCTACATCGCCGCGGTTTCTTCCATCGACTCGACAGAGGTTTTCCGGAACGTCGAGGCGTCGATGGCTTGTTGAGCAAACGCGGGGCCGGCGTCGGCGAATATTTGAAAGACCGAGTCCGCTCCTTCGGTGACGAGCGCCTGCATTTCGTCGTCAAAGCGCGCGGTCGCAGAAATCGTCCCTTCATACCCTTCCGCGCGAAGCTGCTGAATCGCGATCATGTTGTCTTCTTGGCTCGACATCGCGAGCAATACGAGCTGCACCTGCTCCCGGTCGATATGGAGCCGTTCCCAGAAGTCTGCGTCGGTGGCGCTTGCTAAATGAACTGCCCGGCCGCCATGACGATGGGTGTCGACGATGCTCGCGTTCACATCGAACCCCGCGACCACGTTGCCCAGCTCGGTCTGAATCGTCTCATACGCCGACGTACCGATGCGGCCCATGCCGAATATCAGGACTCGAGCGAAACCCGCGTCGACGGCTCGCTCCTCGAGGATGCGCTCTTCGCGCTCGAACCGAGCGAGCCATGCTCGGCCCTGGCGGTAGAGTTGAAATGCGAATCCGTTGGCCACAGAGCTCAGCAATAGGCTCAGGCCGATGGCGATGGCGAGGGTGACGAGCCACGGTTTTTCTAGCCATTGCTCGGTGACGGCGACTGCGGCCACGATGAGGCCGAACTCGCTGAACGAGCCGAGGCTTAGCGACGCGAGCAGAGAGGTTCGAGCGCGAAGGCGAAACCCGGTGAAGAGCGCAAAAAACATCGCCCCTTTGATGGGAAGAAGCGCCGCCATGAGGACCGCTACGGCGCACATTTCCCATGTCGGGAGCCCAGTCAGCCCCACGGTGAGAAAAAAGCCCACCAGGAATACGTCTTTCAGCCCGAGCAGGCTTTTCGATAGCTCCTGGCTTTTCTCGTGACCGCTGCAGAGCACCCCCGCCGCCAGAGCGCCGAGGTCGGCTTTGACTCCGACCACGTCGAACAGCGCGGCTCCTCCGAGGGCTGCCGCGAGACCAGCGAGCACGAGCATTTCGCCATGGCCGCACCAGCTCAGAATGCGGCCGATCCATGGTTTGACGAACATCAGCGCGAGCAGACCGAGTGCCCAGACACTCGGCCACTCGCCTTTGGACACGGTGAGGAAGAGCACCGCGGCAATATCCTGAATAATCAGCACGCCGATCGCGACGCGGCCGTAGATCGAGTTCATATCGTCTCGTTCTTCGAGCACTTTCACTGCGAACACGGTGCTCGAAAAACTCAACGCGAACCCCAGCAGCGCGAGGGAACTCAGATCGAGGCCGGAAAGCATTCCGAGGCCGGTCCACGTCGCGACCTTCAGACACGCCATGGAACACAGGATGATCGCGCTGAGATGAATCATCGCCGAGCCCCATACGTGCGGCCGGATGAGCGAGCGGAGATCGAGTTTCAGCCCAATCGTAAAAAGCAACAGCAGAATGCCGACATGGGCGAGCTCTCGCAGGGAGGCGTCAGGCCGTAGACCGAGCAGCTCGAGGCCAAAACCGGCGGCGAGAAACCCGAGCAGGGGAGGCTGCCGAAGCCACCGCGCGCACAGACCTAGCAGGAAGGCGACGCCAATCCACTGAAGCTCCATGGCCAGACTATGTCAGACTGGGTAAGGTCAGACTAGGCTAGGTACGCAATGCCCAACAAACGAACCCGAGGCTGGATCGATCTCACATTCGACGTTGTCGAAGAGACGACGAATCTTGTTCAAAGAACGCAGGACTCCGTGCTCTCACGGGTGAAACAGCATGCCGATCGGGTGCCTCCGGCAGGGGCTGCAGTGGGCGCGGTAACGGGGATTCAGAAGGCCATCTCAGGCGTCACGTTCGGATCGATCCGTTCGATCAATCGGCTCACGCGCGGCGCTTCGAATATCGTGGCGAGCACGGTCGAGGCGTCGCGAGCGCCGGAAGCGAGTGGCGCGCCTGAGGAAGATGGGAAGGAGGAGGCAGCGGCGATCCGTTCGACGGAAGCTGGTACGCTTCGGTGGTATTTGGACCATGCTCAGTCCGCGGCCAATGGTTTGTGGGGCGACTACCTCAGTCGACGTGGCAGCCTTTTGGATTTGGGGATGACGCTGCGCGACCCGCGCCCGGATCGCTCGGGGCAAGTTCTCTCTTTAACCTCGGACGATCTCGCGGCGGCCTATCCGCAAGCGCTTCGCAAGATATGCTTCTTCGTGCACGGGTTGAGCGCGACCGAGTGGTGCTGGAGCGTGTCGGCGGAGCAGTACTACGGCGACCCGGAGACCACATTCGGAACGCAGCTTCAGCGCGACCTGGGGTATGCGCCGTTCTACGTTCGCTACAACACCGGCCGACATATTTCGCAGAATGGCCAGGCGCTTTCGGCGCTCATTGCCGCCACGCTTGAGGCGTATCCGTGGGACGTCGACGAAATTGTGCTCGTGGGCCACAGCATGGGCGGGCTCGTGGTGCGGAGCGCGGCGCACTATGCCTATCAAGAGCGCAGTGCCTATCAAGAGCGCAGTGCCTATCAAGAGCGCAGTGCCTATCAAGAGCCGCCGTCTCAAGGGGAACCACCTCAAAGAACGTCACGCTGGATCGATCGCCTCCGTCATGTCGCATGCGTCGGTTCGCCCCACCTCGGCGCTCCCCTAGAAAAAGCCGCCAATATCGTCGCCGGCGTGCTTCAGCGCATTCCCGCGGCAGGCGCGCAAGTTCCCGCCGAACTGCTCAACACGCGCAGCGCCGGCGTGAAAGACTTACGCTACGGATACACCGTTGACGAAGAATGGATCGGGCGAGACCCCGATGCCGTGTTTGACGACGCTCGACGCAACGTTCCTCTCGTCGACGGCGTGGGCTACTATTTCCTCGCCGCCACCGTGTCGCAGCAGCAGGGCCATCCCGCCGGCCAACTGCTCGGCGACCTCATGGTGCGTTTACCGAGCGCCTCGGGTGAGTCACCAGAGCCTGCTCGGCGCATTCCATTTTCGAGCGGCGCGGTGTTTTCAGGAATGAACCACCTTCACCTCGCAAACCACCCCGACGTCTATCGTGCGTTGCGGGGGTTCTTTTCGGGGAACATCGAAGTGCTTACGAACTCAGCAGAGCTACGAACTCAATAGGGAAACGTACTGAGACAACGTCACGGGACTGACCTCCTGCAGCGCTGTCCCCACCGCATTGTAGAGCTCGTTCCACGCTGTGTCGCCCAAACGTTCTCGAATGGCGAGCGCGCAAGCATCTATTTTGGTGGTCACGTCGTGAATGTGAAGCAGCTCCCACACCAGAGATCGAGATTCACCAAGCAAAGCCCGGACTACGTCTCCGGTGTCGGCAAACGTTCCGCTGCCAGCAACACGCTGAATCGTGTTCAAGCGGGCGAACTCGCCACATGCGGGTAGATGCTCAATAAACGAGTTTTCGTCGCCGCCGCATATTGGCGCGTAATACTGCTTCGTACAAAAGAAATAGATGTATATGATAACGATGGAAACGAAGATGCCGAACCATGGCAACGCTTTCGCAGTTTCCGGATCCATCACGGGCTCGGCAACTTCGGCGTGGCACCCCGCGGCGAGCGTTGCCGAAATCAACGCGAGCGCGCAAATGACCAGCGCCCAGCGAGACCCACAGCTGTACTTCGCCTTGAAAAGGCCGGGCAGCCGACCGCGTGTCCAACATTCAGTGGCTCGAAGGCTCTCATACATGATGGTCCTCTTGAGTTGTTAGCGTGATCGACCCGACTCTCTACGACGCGGTGCACCGAGGCAATCCGGGAGACCTCTCGTTCTACCGGAAAGTATGCGCTGGCGCAGGTTCGGTGCTCGAGTTGGGCTGCGGTTCGGGCCGAGTGCTCAAAGCGCTGAGTGATGATGGCTTGCGGGTGACCGGTGTCGACCACTCGAGAGAGTTGCTTGCGCTTGCTTCGCGCCGCGTTCCCGATGCTGATCTTAAGCTCGCCGACATGACGGAAGTCGAGTTCGATCGACGGTTCTCTCGCGTGATCGCGCCTTTCAACGGTCTGTACTGCCTCGCCGATACTGCTGCGTTGCGCGAGCTCTTCGCGCGCGTGGCCGGTTTTCTTGAGCCAGACGGCGTGTTTGCGTTTGATGTGTGGAACGCTGACGAGTTTCACGACGACGTACTTCTCGAAGACGAAGCATCGGACGACGGCCAAGTTGATGACCCCGACGAATCTTCCCTTCTCGAGCCATCCCTTCTGGTTCGAGTCGAAGTCGATGGAATCGAGTGGCACGTGTTCGAACAAAGCGAGTGGAACAGAGAGCGTCGCACCGTTACGGCGACGTATATCCATCGCTCCGTAGATGTTCACCGCTCGGCAGGTCGCGAGGTCACGTATCGCATCGAGCACCGATATTTTTTGAGCGAAGAGCTCATGTCAGTGCTTCGGGACGCGGGATTTGTGGTGAGCGAGATGCGAGGTGGGTTTGCTGACGAAGCGTGGAGCGCGGAGAGTGACGTGACTACGATTGTCGCCCGGCCAGATTCCATCAGAATCTGAACCAGAGGCTGACGCCGAATCAGAGTCAGACGCCGAAGTAGAAACCGATTCCGATGCACAATCCGTTTCAGCACCAGAGTCTGCGTTCGTGTCTGTATCAGGTTCAGCATCTGCGTCTGCTTCCAACTCACCCAAACCTAACTACCGCCAGCCGTTCCTGCTGCCTAACCCTTCTCCCGAACCCAAACCTGCCATCCGATTCCGACGCTCCTCCCGATCCCGATCCTCGTCCTGTTCCTCTGTGAGCAAGAGGTTCACCATCAAAGCTGGGGGCGAGACAACCGGGCTCGTTGGCCTCGCTGGCGACGGGCGTCTCCAGCGCGCACGTGACCCGGTGCGCTATTCGGGTGCCGTTTCGCTTCGAGATTCATCAACGAATACAATCGTTTTTCGCAGCAACGGGTCTTTTGTAGGCCGGGCTCGGGTTCGTTCGCTGGTGGCATGCGTCATGCAGATTTTTCTTCCATGGCGATGGTCAGCCGAGGTGTATTGACCCGGGCCGCAGTTCTCGTCGTGGCGAGTTGCATGGGGCCAGGCTGCACGGGATCGATTTCTGGAGAAGTGTCAGGCCCCGATCCGGATGAGGAGATCGGCGCCGAACGATATTTCCTGGGGCAGTCTCTCTACGACCAGAACTGCGCTTCGTGCCACGGCGTGTTCGAGGAGTCCGCGAAGCGAGGGCGATCCGCGGAGGCGATTTCAGGCGCGCTCGGTCGCATTCCGCTGATGGAGGCGTTCGTCGATCGCGTTTCCCAAGCAGAGCGCGAACATATTGCGTACGCGCTGAGCCAAGATCCCGCGAAGGTCGTCTGCCCGCCCATCGAAGCGGACACGCGCGCGGTTCCCATGCCGAAGGTGCAGCTGGTGCATCATTTGGCGACTCGATTGACACTGCCGCCGTCGGCCGTTGATACCGCGCTCGCAGGCTATCACTCCGGGTACGAGACGAGCCCGGTGTTCGACAATCAGGCGATAGAGCATCTGGTCCAAACCGACACGGCGTCGTCTTTGCTTGAGGGCATGGAGAACGTTGCGAGGCTCGTCGTGTCGTCGAATGAGCGGGACCGCAGCTGCGTCGGCGTTGGCTGCGCCCGCCAAACGTTTGTCCGAATCGCTTCGCGACTAGGTGTGACCGGTTCGGGGGCTGTGGATGCGGCAATCGCGATTGCGCGGGAAGCCAGGGACCTTGGTATGCCCGCAGACTCGCTTCGGCTGGGTCTCACTCGGCTCCTGATGTCTCCTCAGATCGTGTTTTCGAATATGTCGGGTTCGCAAACCGGACCGCGCGCCACGTTGGTTGCCGCGCTCGGTTCCCGCAGTATTGCGCCCGAGGAGACGACAACTGAAATTGAAGCGCTCATGAACGCGCTCTTCGATTCGTCGGCGCCCGATGTGTTGGCTGATCGTTTTGGTCTTCGGTGGCTTCGGGTGACCCAGAAGATTGATGAGATTGACGATGGCGACCCCTCGCAGCTTCCGGTCGCGCCGGCCGTGCTCGAGGATTTCGAAACGCAGATTCGCCTGACGTTTCGTGAATGGTTTGCCGAAAATGGCTCTTTGAGTTCGTTGATGAGCTCGGATATCGCGTGGTTAAACGAACGCCTGGCGTCCTACTACGGAGTGTCCGGTGTTGTCGGCGAGGAGTTTCGTGCCGTAGACGTTTCCATGTCGCGCGGCGGCGGCCTACTATCCCATGGCGGTATTCACCTAGCCACTGGCGCGACGACTGAAACAAGCCCCGTGACGCGAGGGCATTGGGTGCTGGAAAACCTGCTCTGCACGTCGCTTCCGCCGCCGCCGGACCCCGACGAAGTGAGTTCCGTCGAAGAGATGCTCAAAAAGCGCGCCCCCGAGCATCAGACCCCGCGAGACAAGTCTTCGGCGCGACGCTCGGTCAATCAATGTGCCGGCTGCCACCATGTGATGGATGAAATCGGATTTGGGTTGGAGGCGTTCGACCCGTGGGGAGCGGAGCGAGCGACCTATCCAAATGGAGACAATGTTGAGACCGAGGGCCAGCTGCCGGGACCTCGAGTGTTTTCCAATCATCGAGAGCTCGAAGAACATTTGCGCGATTCGCTTGCGTTTCGCATGTGCGCCACCCGAAAGCTGACGACCTACCTCGTCGGGCGCCCCCTCACCGATGCGGAAACATGCCATATGCGGCAGCTCGCCGCGCAGCTATCGCCGGATACTCCGGCACGCCAATGGCTTCGCGAAGTGGTTCGGCGCGTCTTGCCGGGCATCGCATCGAACGAGGAGTCGCAATGACCGCGCGTCTGCCGAAGCCTTTACCGCAACCTTCACGGAGACGCTTTCTTCGGTCGACCGTCGCATCCATTGCGCTGCCGCTCTTGCCTTCGCTCACGCGCCCTTCGTCCGGTGGCGCGCAGCCTGCCAACCCCCCCAAGCGGTTTATCGCGATCTATACCCCAGGCGGGGTAATTCAAACTGGGCTCGCTCGTGTTCGACATGGCAACGACAACTGGACGGCTGGTTCAAATTTCTCTCGGCTTGGCGACTCGAACCATATTCTCCACAGCGTTCGAGACCTTTCCGCGGACCTGATTCAAGTTCAGAAGACGCAACGTGAAACGTTGTACGAGGGTCTTTCTCGCGGTCTGCCGTCAGGCATTGGACACTGGGATGAACTCACGAGTTTCCTGACCGGAAGCGGGTTGAAGAAAGCTGGAGACAAAGCATCGCTTCATGAATTGGAGCTCAATGGACCTTCCATCGATCACAAAATCGCGTCTGTGACAGGGCACCGACCGCTGGCTATCGGCGTGATGCCCGACGTGAACTACCCGGCACTTCATGCCATGTCGTGGCGAAACGCTCGTCAGGCCGACGTACGGCTCAACTCACCACTGCAGGTCTACGCAGAAATCTTCGGCGGCCCAGAGGCTCAAACCGACAGCGCGCGCTTCAAAAACTTGCTCAAACTACGGCGCAGCATTTTGGACGGTGTTTCGAGTGAACAAAAGCGATTTCAGTCACAACTGAGCCGCGCCGACCGGCATCATCTGGATGCCTTCTTCACCAATGTACGCGAGGCCGAGCAGCGCCTTGCCGAGCATCGAGAGCTTTCTTGCGCGACGCCCTCGGCAACGCGATACAGCAACCCGGATCGGACCGCAGTCGCCGACTTGCTGGTCGATCTCGGGCTTATTGCACTCGAGTGTGACGCGACGCGGGTCGTGACCTTTGCGGTATGGGGAGTCGCCGGGGGAACAGGCGGGCCGATCATGGGATCGTACGTTCCTGGACTAAAACAGCCGCGGCGCGACTATCACATCTATTCTCACTTCCACGATGCAAAAGGAAACGACCTGGGCGTCGCGGACTTCCGCAAGATCTGCCAATGGTCGGCAAGAAATTTCGAGCGCTTCGTGCGTGGACTCAAGTCTCGGACCGATAGCGATGGCCATACGATGTTGCGCAACAGCTTGATCATGTATGGGTCCGGGATTGGAGACGGGGCGTCGCACGAGTACCGGAACGTCGCCCGCATGTTTGCGGGTCAAGCTGGTGGCGCGGTTCGAACCGGGCGGGTCATCGAAGCGCGTGGTCGTTCAGGCGGCCAGCAGCAGCCAGTGGAGGATCTCTTGCCGGAGATTCTCGACCTTTTCGATTATCGAAAGCCTGATGGCTCGCCGCAGAAGAAGGTGGGTCTAAGCAAGGACATTCTGTCGCTTCGCTAGTGTAGAGCGCTGATCTTTTGGCCTGATTGCGGCTTACCTCCTCGCTCTCTCCCTGCGAGGTACGTTTGTACCTCTCAGTCGTTCGCTGTGGGGGCGCTCGC
>JANQQS010000036.1 GCA_028284955.1 Myxococcota bacterium
GAAACTTCATCGTAGAGCTCCTGATGTTTGGGTTGAGGGTCACGCCCCGTCTTGGCCCTCAACCCGAACATCAGGAGCGGATGCAGAATCTGAATCTGATACGGACACGGGTGCAGATTCGGAATCTGAATCAGCGTCGGCATCTGTATCTGAATCGGCGTCGGCGTCGGTATCCGAGTCCGCGTCAGATTCAGCGGGTCCGGCTCGGCTTTTGACGCTTGGTTCGACCATCAACCCATCTGATCACTGCTCTAGACTAGACTAGACTAGATCTAGACTGGTGTTCTGTTCAAGAGTTTGAGCGCCTTCGCTTGTCCGCTCCGCGACCGTCTAGTTTCGCCTTAACTCTTCCGCCTTGGCGCACGTGATCTGTTACGGTGCGGCGGCTGAGGTGGGTATGACGCGGACTTGGGTTGGGCTCGGGTGGGTCGGGTTGGCAGTGTTCACCGTAGTGTCCTCGCAGACGATGGCTCAGGGCCGCCGTCAGCAGCGGCGTACGTTGCGCGTGGCGGCGGTTGCGGACGGATCCTCAAGCGACTATCGGCGGCTGCATGCTCGAGTTCGCCAGGAAACCCTGGCTCTCGTTGATCCCGAAACGAACGTCGAGTTCGCGGAAGAAATGCGCGAAGCGGATTGGTCGGAAGGTGGAGTCCGCCAGGCGCTCACCGAGGCATTGTCCAGCAACGAAGTCGATTTGGTCGTTGGTTTCGGAGCGCGCGTGGGTAGCCAGATTGCGAAGATGGAGTCGCTGCGAAAGCCCGTCATTTTACCCCTCGCCGTGCCCGAATTTCAGCAGTTGCCTCGTGATGGAAACGCGAGTGGACGAAAAAATCTTACGTACGTAACTGGTCTCGTAAATATCGAACGCGATCTTCGGCGCTTTCGGGACATCGTATGGTTCGATCGCGTAGCGATTGTCGTCGATAAGCACGTGCTCGCCTCGCTCACGGGGGTCGACGAGCGAGTGAGCCGAGCCGCCGCCGAGCTCAAACTACGTGCCGACCTGGTTCCTGCCGAGAGTTCCGCCGCAGCTATTTTGGAGTCGATTCCTCGGGGTGTAGGCGCCGTGTATGTGGGGCCCCTCGCGAGCTTGCCGGAGACCGAGCTGAGTCCGCTTATTGAAGGTCTGAATGCGCGCAAGCTGCCAACGTTTTCGGCACGTGGTGTGGCGTTGGTCAGTCGCGGGGTGCTTACCGCGGTGACGCCCGAAGACGATTGGATTCGTCGCGCCCGTCGCGTGGCGCTCTACATTCAACGGATCGCTGCGGGAGAACCAGCAGAACGTCTCCCCGTCGACTTTGAGGCCAAGGAAGATCTCGTCATCAACATGGCGACCGCCCGTTCGGTCGGAGTATGGCCGCGCTTCGCGTTGCTGACTGAAGCGCGCTTGATACACGAGCGTAGAGCGGATTCAGGCCGCAAGGCAACGCTCGCAGGAGTCGTGCGCGAAGCGATCGCGCGAAATCTGGACCTGGAGGCGGAGCGACTCGCCGTCCGATCGGGCGCTCAGAACATTCCTGCAGCGCGGTCGCGGTTTCTTCCCCGATTGGATGCAGGCGCAGGTTTCGATTGGATCGATCCAGATCGAGCGTCCCCCGTAGGCCCAGCGGAACGGACGCTTAGCTGGGGACTGAACGGTTCCCAGACGCTCTACTCGGCGCGCGGCTATGGAGATCTGAGAGCGCAAAAACGGCTGCAAAAAGGAAGAGAAAAGCGGTTTGCCGCGATCCGGTTGGATATCGTGCGGGATGCCGCGAACGCCTATCTTAACGTTCTTCGTACGCTGACTGCGGAACGAGTGAACCGAGAAAACTTGCAGCGCACGCGCCGGAACCTCGCGCTCGCGGAAGTGCGGGTGGCCATCGGGGTGGCAGGGCGAGAAGAGGTTTTTCGTTGGGAAATCGAGATCGCCAACAGTCGACGCGTGGTCATCGATGCCGTCGCGTCGCGGAACCAGGCCGAGATCGAGCTCAATCGAGTCGTGAACCGACCTCTGGAGCAGCCTTTTGTAGTCAAAGAAGTCGCGCTCGATGATGCGTCGCTCATGATCGCAGACGAGCGAATCAAACAGCACGTAGATAATCCGTGGGCGTTCCGAGTGTTTCGCGAATTCATGGCGAAAGAAGCTCACCGCAACTCCCCGGAGCTCCGCGAACTCCGCGACAACATCCGCGCTCAGCAACAATCACTCACCGGGCAACGTCGTGCGCTGTGGCTGCCCGACGCGGTCGCAAACGGTGGCCTTACACAAAACCTACACAATAGCGGTGCGGGTTCCGGTGCGGCCATGATCGCCGGGTTACCTCCGGATGTCCTGCCAGGTCGCGACGACTTTTCGTGGCAGGTTGGGCTTGGGCTCTCGCTTCCGTTGTTTGACGGGATGGCCCGCTACGCATCGATCGACCAAACCCGTTTGGAGATCGTGCGCCTCGAGCGACTCAAAGACGCTCAGGAGCAACGAATCGAACAGCGGATTCGCGCGGCCATGCATCGCGCCGGGGCCTCGAGCCCAGCCATTCAGTTGACGGCCGACGCGGCTGAATCCGCGAAGAAAAATCTCGATTTAGTCACGGACGCGTACCGTCGCGGTGCTGTCAATGTGATTACGTTGATCGACGCACAAAACCAAGCGTTGGTGACGGCGCTGAGGGCGGCCAACGCCGTCTACGATTTCTTGGTCGATTTCGTCGAAGTAGAGCGCGCCGTAGGGGCGTTTGGGTTTGTTCGCAGCAAAGACGAGCAAGATGATTTTTTTCGACGACTGCAGCAGTTTTCCGTTCGCCAGCGCGGAACAGGACGTGACGCAAGACATGGAGAAACCACACCATGATCCAAGCTCAGATTCGAACTTCTAAGATCTGGATGTGCTGCCTGGTCGCATTGGCGAGCTGCGACTCGGGCGAGGAGAAGCAGCCTGCGCTTGTACGCCCGGTGCGCTACCTCGCGATCGCGAACGGCGATGGAAGCAGCCAGCGTCGCTTCTCCGGAGTCGCGCAGGCAGGAACTCAATCGAAGTTGAGTTTTCGCGTGGCCGGCCGGGTGAGCGAAGTCTCGGTTCGAGTCGGGGAGCAAGTGAGTTCGGGGGATGTCATCGCTACGCTTGATCCCAGCGACTACGAACTGCAGGTGCGCGAAGCCCAAGCCGCCGTAGCTCAAGCCAGAGCCCAGCAACGCAGCGCTCAAGCTGCCTTCGAGCGCACGCGAGCCCTCTATGAAAATCAGAATGCCTCGCGTCAAGACCTCGATACTGCACGTGCCGCAGCCGATTCTGCGCGATCGCAGGTGAGCTCCCTCGGGCAACGCGTTCAACTGCTTCGTCGGCAGCTCGAGTATTGCTCGTTGCGAGCACCCGCGAGCGGCACGATTTCGCGGGTCGATGTCGAACCGAATGAAAATGTCACATCGGGGCAGGTCGTGGCCGTGCTTCAGGCAGGCGAACGTATCGAAGTGCGGGTGGCTCTTCCGGGCGCGTTGGTCACTAAGGTGCACGCCGAAGACCCAGTGAAGGTTGCGTTCGCCGATCTTGGTGGGAAATCGTTCGCCGGCACAGTGTTCGAAGTGAGCGTGGCTGGCGAAACGGGCGCAAGTTTTCCGGTCACGGTGCGCCTCGGCGATGGAGAGAAAGAAGTTCGCGCGGGGATGACCGCGGACGTCACATTCCAGTTTGCAGGAAAGAAAAAGTCGGTGGACCATCGCGTCCCGACCACCGCGGTCGGAGAAGATCGCGCCGGGCGCTACGTGTTCGTCGTGAAAAAAGAGAAAGACGGATTCGGAACGGTGCATCGCCGGGGCGTTGCAGTGGGCGGTATTTCGTCCGCCGGCATTCGTATCACCAAGGGGATCAAGGACGGCGATTTGGTGGTGGTGGCCGGCGTCAGTCGCATCAGCGATGGCATGCGCGTCAAGGTACCGCCGCTTGACGTGACGTCACCGCAACCTGCGGCGCGCAAGCCATGAGTCTTACTGCCCAAGCAATTCGCAGGAATCGGGTCACCGGCGTTTTCATTGTGGTGCTGGCCGCGGCTGGTGTCGCTGCGTATGGCGACATGCCACGCCAGATGGATCCTGGATTCATCGTCCGCACTGCGCAAATTGTGACCAATTTTCCAGGGGCGAGCCCGGAACGCGTCGAACAGCTTGTCACCGAGCGCATTGAAAAAGTCGTGCAGGAGATTCCAGAGCTCGACAATGTCGTGAGCCAATCCCGAACCGGAGTCTCCATCGTCAACGTGAACGTTCGGGAAGAGTTCAAAGAGATGCGTCCTATCTGGGACAATCTACGTCGCAAGGTGGACCGGATTCGGGGCGAGCTTCCCGAAGGAACGATTGGTCCGACTGTCAACGACGAGTTCGGAGACGTCTACGGCATCATCTACACCATGACGAGCGACGGGTTTTCATACGCGGAGATGAAAGACGTCGGCGATGAAATTCGAGACGAGCTCCTGCGCGTGGCCGACGTCGCCAAAGTGGAGATTCTGGGAGTCCAACCTGAACACGTATTCGTCGAGTACAACAATGCGCGGCTCGCCCAGCTCGGGCTCTCGCCCACCGCGCTTCAACAGATTCTTGAGGCGCGCAACATCATTTTGCCGGGCGGCGATATCGATGTGGAAGGTGAATCCATTGCTCTCGAACCGAGCGGCAATTTTGTTTCGGTAAGCGAATTGGGGCGCACTTTGATTCCGATCCCGGGGGGGTCCGACGTCGCCTACCTCGAAGACATCGCCACCATTACCCGCGGCTACGAAGATCCACCCGGCAGTATCGTGCGATCCTCAGGTGCGCCCGCGCTCTCTTTTGCGATCGCGATGAGCGAGGGGGGAAACTTGATCGAATTGGGCGACCGCGTCGCGCAATTCTTCGAGGCGCTGCCCGGGCAATACCCCCACGGTCTGGATTTCGAGCGAACATTCTTTGAGCCACAGACCGTTTCCGACCGTGTCGACGATTTCGTGAGCAACGTGGCTCAAGCGGTGGCGATCGTGCTTGGAGTGATGCTGCTTTCTCTCGGCTTGCGGACGGGCCTTGTGGTCGCCGCGCTGATTCCTACGGCGATGGTGATTACCCTGCTTGTCATGTCGATCGCAGGGATTTCGATTGACCAGATGTCTCTCGCGGCTCTGATCATCGCCCTCGGTTTGCTCGTCGACAATGCCATCGTGGTGTCCGAATCGATCATGGTTCGGATGGCGGCGGGCGAGCGCGCGTTCGACGCCGCCGTGTCGTCTGCCCGAGAGCTCCAGCTTCCGTTGCTGATCTCTTCTCTCACTACCGCGGCAGCGTTCTTGCCGATTTTCTTGGCTGAATCGGCGGTCGGAGAATACACCGGGGTCCTCTTTGTGGTCGTGAGCATCACGCTTTTGGTTTCGTGGTTGCTCGCGCTCACTATGACGCCGCTGCTGTGCACTGCGTTTATTCGGCCGACCAAAGACAAAGAGAGCTTCGATACCCCGCTTTACCGAGCCTACCGGGCAGCGTTGACGTTCGTTTTGCGACGACGCGCGATGTCCCTGGCGGTTGTGGTGGTGGTGTTTCTGGGAGCGATGCAACTATTTCGTTTTGTGCCCCAAATTTTCTTCCCACCTCAAGATCGCGGCCTTTTCCTCGCTGAGTTTTCTCTCGCTCCGGGCACCAGCATCGATCGCACCGAACGCATGGCGGAGCGAATCGATGCCTTTATTCGCAAAGAGCTCCGGGTGGGGCCGAAAAAGACCGAGGGAATCGAAGTCTGGACTGACTACATCGGCGCCACGCCACCACGTTTTGTTCTTGGCTACGGTCCGGAGCCGCCAAAACCCAGTCGACTCGAGATGGTTGTAAACGCTACCTCCATCGACGTATGCCCGCGGTTGATGAAGCGTTTGGACCAGTTCGCGGTCGAGAACTTTCCTGACGTCAAAACCCATATTCGCTATCTCACCAACGGGCCTCCGGTCGACAAACCAGTGCAGATTCGCCTTTCCGGCAAGGACCCTGAGCGACTCTTCGAGATCGTCGAACAAGTTAAAACCAAGCTTAGAAACACATCTGGGGCGCGCAATATTGGGGACGATTGGGAGACCCGGGTCAAGAAGCTGGTGGTGTCGATCGACGAAGAGCGAGCGCGTCGAGCGGGCGTGACCAACTTGGACGTCGCGGTGTCTTTGCAGACATTTCTCAGCGGACTCGAGACCACCCAATACCGCGAAGGCGACAAAGTCATCCCGATTATGTTGCGATCCGTCGCGGCGGATCGTCGCGACATCGATCGTGTCGAAACGCTCAACGTATTCAGCCAGCGCACGGGCGAATCGGTTCCGCTTCGACAGGTCGCCGATGTGAAGCCGGCGTGGCAGCCCGCGGAGATTCTGCGCCGTGACCGCTACCGTACGGTCACCGTGGAATCCGACGTGGATGCTGACCACACCGCCGCGGACGTCATTCGCGTGATTCAACCGTGGCTCGAAGCGCAGCGAGCCGAATGGGGCATTGGCTATCGCTACGAGCTCGGCGGAGAAGTCGAGTCGTCGGGCGAAGCCAATGCGTCGATTGGAGAGAAGATGCCTATCGCGGGGCTGATCATTGTGCTCCTGCTGGTGTGGCAGTTCAATTCGCTGCGCAAACCCATCCTGGTGCTCGCGACGATTCCTCTCGCGCTCATCGGCGTGGTCGTGGGTTTGTTGGTGATGCGTTCCTATTTCGGATTCATGACGCTGCTGGGGGTGGTTTCGCTCGCCGGCATCGTCATCAACAACGCGATCGTATTGATCGACCGCATTCAGATCGAACTCGATGAGTTTGGTCGCTCGCCGCAGGCGGCGATTCTTGAAGCGGCCCAGCGCCGGCTCCGGCCCATTCTTCTCACCACCGCGACGACTGTGGCGAGCCTCATTCCCCTCTACCTCGGTGGCGGACCCATGTGGGAACCCATGGCTGTCGCGATCATGTTTGGGCTCGTATTTTCCACCGCGCTCACGCTCGGGGTGGTGCCGTTGCTTTATGCGATTTTGTTCCGGGTTCCATTCCGCGGAGCGCCGTCGACTGGTTAGCTCTAATTGGCTAGCTCTGATTGGCTAGTTCTGGCTGGCTAGCTCTTGATGAGGGGGTTCCATTCTTGGAGCACCTTGACTCCCACGACCGGATACTCGGCCCATTCGCCGCCGCGCGTACGGAACGCGATGAGCAGCGGCACGACCGCCCCAGCAAGCCAAGTAATCGGATAGATCAGCCACACGAGCGCGCCGATACAAAAAAACGAGCCCACCGTCGCGACGGTGGCGATGATGAAGTTGAGCGCCACGATCGCGATTTGAAAGACCAGCGCCTGATTCGTGTGAAATAGCAGGAAGGGCCCTTTTTCTTTCGCCAGCATGTACGGAAGCAGCGGCGCGGCGATCGGAATCAACATGCCGCAAAATAGAAACGCGGCGACCGCCGACGCAAGATGTGCGTAGAACGCGTATTCCCGTTCGTCCGGAGAGGCTTGATACCCTTCGAGGCGGCATCGTTGGAAATAGCCCTTGCCCATGTTGCTCGCGTCTTCCGTCATGGGCCCGAAGGTACCCCAAATCAGCATCTCAATCACTCGGTTGTTGTTTCGGGATGAAAACGTTGGAGGCGCCCCCTACGGGCATCTCATCGCGCGCCGTGCTATCTGAGCCCACCGGGCGGGTATTTTTCTCGGAGGATCACGGTGATCGAAGACCGGATACGTGACGCGCTCACATTTGATGACGTTCTGTTGGTGCCCGGATTTGCGGACTTTCTGCCCTCGGAAGCATCCCTTCGCACCCGTTTTACGCGTGGCCTAGAGCTCAACGTGCCCCTTGTCTCGGCGGCCATGGACACCGTCACAGAATGGCGGACCGCAGTCACCATGGCGCGTGAAGGCGGGATCGGAATCGTACACAAAAGCCTCTCGCCAGAAGAACAAGCGCGGGAAGTCGTGCGCGTGAAACGAGCCCAGAGCGGCATGATCGTGGATCCCATTGTCGTGCGCCCGGACGAGCGCCTAGAACACGCCAAGCGCATCATGCGCGAAAATGACGTTTCGGGGTTGCCGGTTGTAGCGGACGGTCAGCTCGTCGGCATTCTCACCCGCCGGGACATTCGCTTCGAGCAAAACCTGGACCAGCCGGTGGACCGCTTGATGACGCGCAAGCTCGTGACCGTCCCGCCGGGAGTATCGCAAAAGCGCGCGCGCGAGCTGCTCCACAAGCACCGCATCGAAAAGCTACTCGTGGTGGAGAGCGAAAAGCTCGTCGGGCTCATCACCATCAAGGACCTCCTTCAGGCAGAAAAGCATCCCGATGCGATCAAAGATTCGATGGGGCGCTTGCGTGTAGGAGCGGCCATCGGGGTGGGGCCCGATCGAGCCGAGCGCACCCAGGCGCTGGTCGATGCCGGGGTCGACGTGCTGGTGATTGATACCGCGCACGGTCACAGCAAGGGCGTGATCGATGCGGTGCGCGACACCAAGCAAAAGTTCCCGGATGTGCAATTGGTCGCGGGCAATATCGCTACCGCCGCTGCCACCACCGCGTTGATCGAAGCAGGTGTAGATGCAGTAAAGGTCGGGATTGGTCCCGGCTCGATCTGCACGACCCGAGTCATCGCGGGCATCGGCGTACCCCAAATCACCGCCATCTCCGAATGCGCGAAGGTCGCGCGCGAGCGTGGCGTGCCGATTATCGCCGACGGCGGTGTGAAATACTCAGGCGACGTGGTGAAAGCGATCGCGTGCGGGGCGAGCACGGTGATGATCGGATCGCTGTTCGCGGGCACCGACGAAGCACCAGGAGAGCTCGTACTGCTCCAAGGTCGGACGTACAAGAGCTATCGCGGCATGGGTTCGCTTGGCGCGATGCGCCGCGGCTCCAAAGATCGATATGCGCAAGCTGACGTCGAAGACGTCGGCAAACTCGTGCCGGAAGGAGTCGAGGGCCGTGTGCCCTATCGGGGCCCTCTGTCTTCTGTGGTCTACCAACTCGTTGGGGGACTGCGGGCGGGCATGGGCTACACCGGTTGCCGTGACCTCTCGTCGCTGCAGACCTCCGCTCAGTTGCTACGGCAGAGCGCGCAAGGGCTTCGCGAGAGCCATGTGCACGATGTCATGGTCACCGACGAGGCGCCCAACTACCGCGCTGGTCGTTCGTAGGTCGTCGACGAGTCAGGGCTTGAACGGACGGAGCTCGAACAGGCTGGGCTCGAACAGGCTGGGCTCGAACAGACTGGGCTGCGCAGGCGGATTTGGGGGAGGAAGCCCGCGGGTTGGGGGAGCCGGCCTGATGGCTCAATGCGACATGTAGTTGAAGGTGAACAGATTCTTGCGCCAATTTCGTAGTTTTTCGTTGGCGCGGTGCTTGCTGCACCTAGGAATGTGGCCTCCGGCACCCCAGCTCGTTTCCCTTTTCCTAGATGGATGACTGCGGGGGCTGTCGTCGCGTTGTGGGCCTGCAATGGCGTCATCGGGGGTTCGGGGGATGAATCAGGCGTTTCGGGGGATGTGCTTTCCCCCGACTTGGCCGAATGTCGCGAACGGCCGCCTGACCCTGGGGAATCTTCGGCTCGCCGTCTGACCCACGCGGAGTACCAAAATACGGTGTTCGACGTGCTGGGTGTCGACGTGTCGGCCGAGGTTGCCCAGCTTACGCCGGATATTCGCGTCGAGGGATTTACCAACAACGCCGCGACCCTCGTAGTGACTGGCGAGCTAGCGAACGCGTATCGCAGTTTGGCCCATAGCGCCGCGGAGAAAATCGAAAACGTCGACGATTTCGTGTCGCGCTTTGCTCGCTGCCAGGATGCGTCGGACGATTGCCGCGAAGAGTTTATACGCCGGCTTGGCACGAAGCTCATGCGGACGTCGCTCGAACCAGAACAGATAGGCAACTTCGCGTCGCTATTCGAAGTCGCAGAAGCGGAAGGCGACGGGTTCACGGTGGGTGCCAAGTTGGTGGTGGAAGCCATGTTGCAGTCTGCGCAGTTTCTCTATCGCGTGGAGAACCAGCCGCCGAGCTCCGATGCGCCCAATCCGGTGAGCCCTCATGAACTCGCTTCGCGACTCGCCTACCTGGTGTGGGGCTCTGCGCCCGACGATGCATTGCTGGATGCGGCGATGCGAGGAGACCTGGACGAGCCCGACCAGCGGGAGACCGAAGTCGTTCGCATGCTGGAACACCCTCGCGCACGCGAGACCGCGCGACGTTATTTTGCGGATTGGCTCGGCCTCGATGTGCTGGAGGCGCTTGGCCGCGATCAAAACCGGTATCCGAACTTCAATCGTCAGCTGGCGCGCGATATGAAAGAAGAAACGCTTCGCTTCTTCGACCACCTGGTGTGGGAAGAACAAGGAGCGATCACCGATATCTACACGCGACAGTACACGTTCGCGACGCCTGCGCTGGCCGAGTTTTACGGGTTGCCGCCTGCGGGCGATGGGTTTCAACGCTACGATTTGATCGGCGTGCCCGATCGTATCGGTGTGCTTACCCAGGGAGCCGTGCTCGCGACGCATGCCGGGGGCGACGACCCATCTCTGGTTCGCCGAGGCCTCTTTGTGCTCCACGATCTCTTGTGTGATTCGGTCCCGTCTCCTCCAGACAACGTCGATACCACTCCGCCGGACACCGCCAAAGGCACGTCGCAACGAAATCGGTCCGAAGAGCGCGTCAAGAACGCCTCCTGCGGTGGATGCCATGCCCAGTTCGATCCGTTTGGCTACGTGTTCGAGCGCTACGACAGCGTAGGCGCGGCTCGCGCGGAGGATGAGCACGGAAATATGTTGCGGAGTGATGGTCTGTTTCAGACCAAAGACGGAAAAGAAATTCCTTTCTCCGACGTTCAAGCGTTTGTTCAGACCCTCGCCGATCGGCCGCGGGCGCGTACGTGCACTGTGCGCAAGCAGGTTCAGTTTGCGCTCGGCCGGGTCCTCGGAGCGGCAGACGGCTGCACGCTGGTGCAAATCGAAGATGCAGTCAGCCAACGCGGAGGAACCTACCAAGACCTGCTCATCGAAATCGCCCGGCATCCAAGCTTTCGGCTCATTCGAGCCGAGTCGGAACGCGACAACTAGCCCCCACCGAAAAACCGAGAACCAGAAGTTTCATGGCCCAGCGCAACGCACGAAGATATCGGAAAGTCTTGAGTCGAAGAACGCTCCTCCGCGGCGCGGCGGGCGTCACCATCGCGCTGCCGTTTCTCGACGAGATGGTGACCACCAGCCTATTTGCGGCGCCGCCCGAACCCCCCAAGCGATTGGTCACCCTCTTTTTTGGCAACGGCGTATTGCCGCGGATCTTCAACGCATCAGACGCGCTCTCGGCAAACTCTCCGCTTTCGCCGCTGCGTTCCGTGTTGCCCAAGATCTCGGTGCTTCGCGGTATCGACATGAACGCGGGAACCAGTCACCCGAACGGCGGCGGCGCGACCTTCGTTGGGTTCACAGGGCGCGAAGGGCAGCAACGAGGGCCGTCCATCGACATTCGCGCGAGAAACCAGCTCCATCCGAGCGGCGTTCCTACAAAACTGCAGGCGCTCCTCGTCGCGAGCTATTTCCGCGGACACACGCCGTACACGCTCTATCGAATGACCCACAGTTGGAACGAAGATGGTTCGCAGGTCGGAAGACCTATCGAGCGACCAACGGCGTTATTTACCGAGCTATTTGGTCAAACCTCAGCGCCCATCAATCCCACGGAAACCAAGGAGGGCCGGTTTCAAAAGAGCGTCCTCGACACCGTCATCAATGACTATCGTCATATCACAGGCGAACGCTCGAACCTTGGTGGAGCGAGCCGAGCGCGGATCGCCAATCACCTGGAGCGCGTTCGAGAAATCGAACGAAGTATTTTCGACCCCATCAACCCGGCCAACCTTCCGCCGTTCTGCCGCGACGCGCAGTCACCCTCCGATCCCAATGTCCCCTACGGTGTCGAGGCCAATCGGCCGGGCGTGGAAGTGCAGGTCGACGCGTGGACTCAGGTACAGAACGAGCTTGCAGACCTCTACGCGATGGCCCTCCGATGCGATTTGGTGCGCTTTGGCAACCTGACGTTTCAGGCGTCGGGGGAGCGCGTGCAGCTTCGAGGACGATACAACTACAATGGCCAGAACATTACGTTCAACGACCGCGATGCCCATCATGAGTATTGGCATGATCAGATCTTTCCCGAAGTTGAGTGGCACACGCACTACATCATGTCGCAGTTCGCCTATTTCATGCAGCAACTCGACGATGCTAGCTATCTGGACGAAAACGGAAGAACGCTTCTCGACAACGCGCTGATCATGATGGGCGCGGAGCTCGGGAACGGATCCGGCGTGCACGATACCAAGAACGTATTTCACGCCATCACGTCAGCCAACGAGCGATTCCGGGTCGGCGGCTTGATCGACGTCGACGCAAGTTCGGTCGACGTATACAACACGTGCCTGGAGGCCCTGGGCGTGACCCGTCGCATGGGTGACCAGAACTTTTACAAAGGCACCCTCAATTCGATCTTGGCGTAGTGCTTCAGGCGCCGGCGGTCGGCGCGGGCTCCGTCGCCACACCCACCGCGCGACCGCGACGCTCTCGATCGAGACGGCGACCTTCTTCGAGTACGCGCTTTGGAGGTTCACGCAGATCCCACACCAGGCCGACCCAGCTCATCGCTTTGAGCACGTAGTAGGTCACGTCAATTTCCCACCAGTAAAAGCCGTTGCGGGTGCAGGACTGATAGTGATGGTGGTTGTTGTGCCAGCCTTCGCCCAAGGTGACGAGGGCGATGAACCAGTTGTTGCGGCTTTCGTCGGTGGTTTCGAAGCGCCGCTTGCCGAGCACATGGGCCAGCGAGTTCACGAGAAACGTCCCGTGCCAAAGAAGCACGGTGCTGCCGAAGAAGCCGATCCAGAGGCCCGACCAGCCGAAAAGCAGCCATACCGCGACCCCTAGGACCACCGGGGGAACAATCCAGTAGGTGTTGAGCCAGCGAAGTTCTGGATACTTCGCGAAATCTTGAATCTTATCCCAGCGCGTTTCTTCGGTATTGTCGAAGAGCCAGCCGACGTGCGAGTAGAGAAACCCACGACGTACCGGCGAATGCACATCGCCTTCTTGGTCCGAAAGCTTGTGGTGCACTCGGTGATGGGCCGCCCACCAAAGCGCGCCCTTTTGGCTGCTGGTTTCCGCCAGAAACGCGATGAAAAACTGCATCACGCGGCTCGTTTTGTACGTTCTATGCGAAAAATACCTGTGATACCCGCCAGTTACGCCAAACATGCGCACCCCGTAGAGCACGATGCAGCATACCAACGCCTGCCACGTCACTCCGGTCCAAAACGCGCCGAGCACGGCGAAATGAGCCACGACGAAGGGAATGGCGCCACCGTTCCAGGATCCCATCAAGCTCTTCTGGCCTGTCAGCTCCTTCCGGGCCGCAGATTCCTGAGGGATCGGTTCCTGAGGAGCCGATTCTTGCGTGGTCGACGGCAGGTGGGGGGGGCGCATGAGCATCCTTTCTTATTCGCGAAGGTGGTTTCCGCTCGGGTGATTCCAACGCTTACAGTTGTACCTATTCTCTTCCAGAACGACCGTCACGGTTCAGCGATGAATGGTCACAGTTCTGTCATCGCCACGGACTGGTCCCAACCCGGCCGGCCGGAGCATGGCCTAGACGGCGCGGAGAATCCACCCAGAGGCGGTGCGATTGCGGCACTTGTGGTAGAAATCGCCCGGGATGGATGAGCTCAGCTCAGATCTCGCATCGCTCAAAATCGATCGTGCGCCGCGTCCAAATCGCCCTGCGCGCCGGGGGGTTGCGCGGATCCTTACCGCCCTCGGGGTGACTGTCGCGCTGGGGGCGGCAGGCGTCTGGGGATACCAACAGTATCGGGGATACGTTTTTCAGACGGTCGTCGAGACTACCGAAATTCGCGCGGTGTCGCCGGCCCAAGCTGCGCTCACGCTCACGTCGACCGGCTACGTGGTTCCGCAAACCCGGTCCGCGGTAGGAACGAAAGTGGCAGGACGGGTGAGTCGGGTGCACGTAGCCGAAGGTCAGAAGGTCGACGCGGGAGACGTCCTCATCGAATTGGAGGCATCGGACCAGCAGGCCGCGCTGGCCGCGGCGCGATCTCGCGTGTTGACGGCGCGCGCCGATCTGGCCACCGCCCGCGCTCAGCTTCTCGAAGTGCAGCAACAGGCTCGCCGGCAGCGTGCGTTGGTCGCAGGGGGAGCGGCGGCTCGTTCGACGGCTGACGATCTCGATTCACGAGTCGTCGCCCTCAAGGCTCAGCAAGGTGCAGCGGAGGCGTCGATTCGAGCCGCGAGGGCCGAGGTCGGCGTATATCAGGCGGGCGTGGGCCAAACGAAGGTGCTTGCGCCGATCACTGGAACGGTGATTAGCGACCCGGTACGGGCTGGAGAAAGCGTGGACCCGGCGGGCAAGCCACTGCTGGAGCTGGCCGATTTGTCGACGCTGATGGTGGAGACCGACATCCCCGAAGCGCGTTTGCATTTGGTCAAGCTCGGCGCACCCTGCGAAATCGTGCTGGACGCGTTTCCGGGAAAACGGTTGCGGGGAGAAGCCGCGGAAGTTGGCCAGCAGGTCGATCGCGCCAAAGCTACGGTGCTGGTGCGGGTTCGGTTCCTGGACGACACCCGCGCGGTGCTTCCCGAGATGTCGGCGCGGGTGCGGTTTCTCGCCGAGGCGCTCAACGAAGACGATCTCGCCCGACCCGACGAGCATGTGATCGCCAAAACCGCGGTCGCTCGGCGAGGCGGCGGGGCCCATGTGTTCGTGGTCGACAAAGGAATGGTGCGCAAGGTTCGAGTTCGGCTTGGCGGGGAGACCTCCGGCGGATATGCCTTGCTCGACGGGCCCCCTCCGGGGACGCGATTGGTTGATCGCCCTGAGCCCACGCTCCGGGACGGGCAGAGAATACGAGAGGCGAGTGAATAATGTCCGAAGACGCCAAGCAGATCGTGTTCCTTCGCGGTGTCACCAAGTCGTTCGCCAAGGGCGGCGAGGCCCTGACGGTGCTCCACGGGTTGGATTTTGAAGTCGAAGAAGGCCAGTTCCTCGCGCTCATGGGCCCCTCAGGCTCGGGGAAGAGTACTCTGCTCAACTTGATCGCGGGGCTCGATGTGCCCACCGCGGGGCGCGTCGAAGTTGCTGGCCACGATCTGGGCGCGCTCGGCGACGGGCAGCTAGCGAAGTTCCGCGCGAATACCCTGGGCTTTGTCTTTCAATCATTCAATCTACTGCCCGTGCTCACCGCGGCCGAAAACGTCGCCTTACCCCTCTTGCTTACCAGCGTGCCGCGGTCCGAGCGGAAGACCCGCGCGCACACCGCACTCAAAGTGGTGGGGCTATCCGACCGCGTGGACCACTATCCGCGCCAGCTGTCCGGCGGACAGGAGCAGCGCGTGTCCATCGCCCGCGCGATCGTGAATGATCCGCAGATCATCATTGCCGACGAGCCCACCGGGGAGCTCGATCGCGCGAGCGCCGACGCGGTTCTCGATTTGCTTCAAAAGCTGAACGAAGAGCTAGGCAAGACCATCATCATGGTCACGCACGATCCGCGAGCTGCCAAACGAGCGAGCAGCGTTCGTGAGCTCGATAAGGGTCAACTTTCATGAAAGCTCAGGGTCTAACGAAAGCCCAGGGTTCAACGAAAGCTCAGGGTTCATGACGACGTTTGGCTTGGTCTTACGGAACGCCTTGCGCAACAAGTTTCGCTCTGCGCTCACCATCTTGGGGGTCGCGCTCGCGATCGTCGCGTTCATCTTCTTGCGCACCATTATCACGGCATGGAACACGGGGGCCGACCACGGCGCCAAAGATCGCATCGCCACCCGCCACAAGCTCTCCTTCGTCATCACTCTTCCCAAACGATACATCGATGTCGTACGACAGACCGAAGGCGTGAAAGGCGCGACTTGGGCCAACTGGGTCGGCGCGAAAGATCCTCGCAACCCGGATAACTTTTTCGCGTCGTTGGCGGTGGACCCAGAAAGCTTCTTGGAAGTTCACCACGAGATGAAAGTCTCAGAAGAGGCGCGGCAGCGATGGTTCGAAGATCGCCGAGGCGCCATCGTAGGCGATGTGCTCGCGCGCAACATGGGGCTCAAGGTCGGCGACAAAATCTCGCTTGAAGGCACCATCTACCCTGGCACCTTCGAATACCAAATCGCCGGCATCTACGAGGCCACGCGGCGGTCCATCGACCGGTCGCAGTTTCTCATCCATTGGGATTATCTCAACGATTCGCTTCCCGCGGACCGCCAGGATCAAATCGGCTGGATTATCGCCCGCATCGACGACGCTTCAAGCTCGGGCGACATCAGCGCGCGTATCGATCGCACCTTCGAAGAATCAGACGTGCCCACCTTGAGCATGAGCGAGCGCCAGCTTCAGGTATCGTTTTTGGGCATGCTTTCGGCGTTGCTTACCGCGGTCGACGTCATTTCAGGGGTGATTTTGCTGATTTTGGCGCTGATTTTGGGCAACACCATCGCGATGGGGGTTCGCGAGCGTCAAAACGAATTTGGGGTGCTTCGCGCCATCGGTTTTCTCCCACGTCACGTGTTGGCCTTCATCATGGGAGAGGCCGCTATCGTCGGAGTCGCCGCGGGGATTTTGGGGCTTGCGGTTGCCTATCCCTTGGTCGAGCTGGGCATGGGCCGGTTCATTGAGGAAAATATGAGCGCGTACTTTCCCTACTTCCGAATCGACGTATCGACCTACGCCGCCGCGCTTTTGCTGTCGCTGCTGCTCGGTTTCATCGCTTCGGCCATTCCTGCATTGCGTTCTTCGCGGATGAGCGTGACCGATGCGTTGCGTAGGGTGGCTTAGAGATGGTCCCAATTTCTTATAACGTTCGTAGTTTGGCGGCGCGTCGGACCACCACGGCGGCGGCAGCGCTTGGAGTCGGCGCGGTAGTCTTCGTGTTTTCATCGGTCTTGATGTTGGCCAACGGTGTCGAGCGGACGCTTGGTCGATCGGGGTCCGACGAGGTTGCACTGGTCATGCGCGACGGGGCCGACGCCGAGCTGTCGAGCGGGATTAGCGAGGAAGACGCCGCGATGGTTCGCGCGGCGCCTCAAGTTCGGCAGCGTTCGGGAGGGAAGGCCGACGCAGCGTCCGAAGTCGTTGCCGTGCTGGCCATGGAAAAAGTGGGCGACGCCGGTTTTTCTAATGTCCAGGTTCGCGGCGTGCGCGACGATGTTTTTTCGTTTCGGTCGACCGCACGCATCGTGGAGGGACGAGCGGCGCGACCGGGAGCCGACGAAGTCGTCATTGGGCGGGCCATCGCAGGGCGTTTCGAAGGAGTTTCGTTCGGCCAGTCGTTCGAGCTGCGGCGCAACCGACCGGTCAAAGTGGTCGGCGTATTCGAGGATGGCGGTTCGTCGTATGAGTCGGAGGTATGGGCCGATATCGAAACCACGCGGGAGGCGTTTGGGCGCCAAGGGTTGGTCTCCGCGGTGCGGGTTCGGCTCCGTTCAACGAGCGATTTTGATGCGTTTCGTGCCAATATCGAGGGCAATCGTCAGCTCGACCTGCAAGTGCTGCGTGAAGATGAGTACTATCGCGACCAATCGGAAGGAACGGCCCTATTCATCAAAGTGATGGGCATTTTGATCGCGTCGCTCTTCTCGCTCGCGGCGATGATCGGCGCCATGATCACCATGTATTCGGCAGTCGCCAGTCGTATCCGCGAAATCGGGGCACTTCGCGCGCTTGGCTTTTCGCGATTCAACATCCTTCTGTCGTTCCTGTTGGAAGCCGTATTGCTCACGCTCCTCGGCGGACTGATGGGGGTGCTCGCGTCGCTCGGTATGGGCCTGGTCGAGTTCTCGATTGTCAACTTTGCCAGCTGGTCCGAAATCGTATTCCGCTTCGAACCCACCCCATCGATTTTGATGGGCTCCTTCTTCATGGCTGGCGCGCTGGGAATCCTGGGCGGGTTTTTGCCGGCCATCCGCGCCGCACGGACGCCGATTTTGGAGGCGTTACGGGCGGCTTGAAGTGGGATGTTGTCGCCCCTAGCGTTCCGCGGCTCCCCACGATTTTTGTTTAGACGACGGAGTTGAAGGGTGTTGTAGCCACCACCACACACCCGTCCGTGTAAACTTTGGGTCGCAGAATTGTGACGGCATCGCTTCAGTTTCTCCAAGCATGGGCGTCATTGAGACAGAAAGACCGGGCGGAAGTTTCACATCCGTCTTCCACTGGACGCGGTTCCGAACATCCTTGCAGAACGTGTTCTTGGCTTTGTCGACGTCGGACTGCCACGCGTACACCGCGATGACGATTTCGATTCGTGAAGAGTGAAGATGTGTTCCGTTTTTTTGAAAGGTCGGAGTCAGTGTGCACAAGAATTTCTTGCATTGATCATCGTCTCCCGATCCGTCGCTTTGCGAGAGCGCATCGGCTTCTTCGTGGCCCGCGGGCGTTACGGAGACGGTATTGTTCAACACGATTACGCCTGATTTGGTGATCGTGGTTGTTTGAAACTGGATGTCGGTTTCGTGCGAGTGTGATGAGTCACTCTCGCCGAACTCCGCCCCCGGCGTTTGAACAAACGCCTGAGTGAGGTTGGTCGCCTGTTGCGCCGAAAGGCTGTGGTCTTGCGAAAACCCACCCAGCAGCTGCTGGGCCCGCTGCCCATACTCTCGTGCCCATGAATCTTGGTTGGTGTGATTGAGCAACGCGTTCGTCATCGCATCCGAAAGATTCGCCCA
>JANQQS010000059.1 GCA_028284955.1 Myxococcota bacterium
TGCTGACGCTGCTGCTGCCCAAGGTCGCGACCGGATGCGGCTCAGACAAAGCGAGCGATGCGGCCGCTTCTGGGCTGACGAGATTGCCGGCGGATGCGCTTAGCGGAGCGGTGATTCAGACCGAAGGCCATCCTGGTTGGACGCCGGGAGAGGCGAGCGTGACGGGGGATGGTGAAGCGACGTACACCATACCGATCGAGGTGCCGCCTGGCCGGGGAGGAATCGAGCCCGAGCTAGCGATCGCCTACGGTAGCCGAAGCGGCGATGGGCTGTTGGGCGTGGGATGGTCGCTGACGGGCCTGTCTGAAATCACGCGATGCGGGAAGAGTTTTCGGATCGATGGAGAAGCCAACGCACAGCTTTTTAGCGTGCCGCAGGTTGACGCGCAGCAGGCGCCCGCGTTTTGTTTGGATGGGAAGCGCATGGTGTCGAACGGCCGATGTCGCGGCGGCGCATGCGACGGAAGCGACCCCTATCTTCAAGGCGACTATCGAGTGCTCGACGATGAGCCCGTGCGAATCGATCTCGAAGGCCGAGCCGGCGCGTCTGATTCGGTGTTTCGAGTGTGGCATTCGGATGGTCGAATCGCGACCTACGGCGCGGCGCGCGATGGCTATGTGCAAGGACGCTTGATCGGCGGAGGAAGCGACCTTGGCAATTCAGCGACAGGCGTATCGGGGACGCACGGAGCACCGCAGACATTCGCATGGCTGCTCACCCGAGTGGAGGACCGTTTTGGCAACTACCTGACCGTGCACTACGCCCACGATTCATTTTCCGACGGCTCGATCGCGCATCGCCCGACGCGGATTCAGTACACCGGACACACACGGCTGGGCCCAGGCAATCGGCGGGTGGAGTTTTCGTATCACGCGCGACGTGATGTGTCGCTTCGTTATGTCTCAGGCCTTGCGCTTCGGGAAAGCCATCTTCTGACCGGCGTATCGACCTTTGCGCCGGGCGTGCGGGGCGCCGTACGCGAGTTTCGATTGAGCTACGGAGCGAGCGAAGCCACGGGGCGCCCGCAGCTGAGTTCGGTTCGGGAGCGTGGCGCAACCGGGTTCTGGCGCGACCCGGTGCGCATCGTGTGGCGTAGTGTCTCTGATCCGAGCAGCGGTTTCGGTCCGAGTGGGTCCAATCGAAACGGAAGCGCGCCAGGGTTTGCGTTTCAGGAACACTCGACCGGGATTCCGGTATGGGTCGCGGGCTACGGCCAGCCCCAAGGCACGCCCCGCGGCACCTTCTCGCAGCCGGAACACGTCGTTCCGACGGACCAAGACGGCGATGGAAAAGACGAAGCGCTGATCGCAGAGGGCAACGCCGACCGCCGCACGCGGATTGCGATGTTGTGGAAGGTATCGGGCGAAGACCGTTATCGCATCACCCAGAGTCAGCTCGCGGCCAATCACTATCCGGTGCCCGTCAACGTGGATGGTCGAGGGGGCGACGAAATCTTGCTCTTCGGTCAGTTTGCCGGCCGCGGGGCGCGAGGAGAAATCCGGCGTCTGCTGCCCGGCAATGTACGCACCACGCAAAACCTCGGCCTCGAGTTTGTCGACACTGGCCTCGAAGGCATCGATTGCAACGATGTCTACGGCGTAGCGTTTGGAGACGTCGATGGCGACGGGATACACGATCGGATGACGGGTTGTCGCGGGTGGTCATTGCGCCGCAGCCTCAGCCGGAGCGCTTGGGGTCAGCGCTGCGAGGGCTGCTCTCGGCTTGGAGAGGTCGCTGATACGCGGGTGCAGCTGATCGATTTGGATGGGGACGGTCGCGACGAGGTGCTTGCGCACGATCGCGTAGAATGGATTCAGCGACGCGCCGATCCGTCGGGGATTACGGAATGGCGCGGAGGAGCGCGCTTCGGGTTGGCCGACGAAGAAGAATACGTCTTCGCCGATGTGCATGGCGACGGGCTGGTCGACGCGGTGCGGGTGCGCGCAGGCAACGATGTGATGGTTCGCCCCAACTTAGGCCGCGGCTTCGGCTCCGCCTACGATGCGTACGCCGGAGGCGCGTATCGACCGCCGGCAGCAGGTCGATTTCCCACATGGATCGAGCCTGTGCGAACTCCCCGTGACATACGGGTATCGGATTTCAATCAAGATGGCCGCGACGATTTTCTATTGCTCATCGATCGCTACGCCTACGGCCCCTACGTCCCATGCCGACAGGATGAGCCCTGCACCTTTGCGCAAGCGCGTACCGCGCGGGCCGAGCGCACGGAGGCCACGGGATACGTGTATCTGTCGGATGGTCAGCGATACCGTTCGTATACGTTGGGCTACCCGGGCGCGGTCGGGGTCATCGAAAAACGCCGCCCGCGCGCCACAGGCGACGACGCAATGGACGTCGAAATCGTCGCGCAGCGGGAATGGCCCGCCACCGCAGTGCTCGATATCGACGGCGACGGCGACTCTGATGTCGTATTTCCTCAGGCGCTTCGCCCTACCGTCGAACGCCCGGTACGGCTCGAGACAGGCTCGACCTACGGCGTGTACGAAACGACATCGCGCAAGCCCGATTTGGTGGAAGCTGTTCGCATGGGCAGCGATGATCTGGTTACTTTTTCATACGGGCAATCATGGTCATCCGATCCATCGGGGCGGAGCGGACGATCGGGCTGCCGGGATGACCAGCGATGCGCCGATCGCGGAATGATGGTGGTCACGCATCATCGAGATGGTCGAGGCGACGGCTACGAGCATCAGTACCACGACGGCCGGTGGGATGTGCACGACGGGTGGCTCGGGTTTGGGTCCCATCAGGTGACGCGACGCACGGCGGAAGGCTCTATCGAGTACACCGAAACGCGCTTCGACCACCAGACACACGTGGAGAGAAGGGGCTATGCCTTCGCGCAACGGCCGCAGCAGGTCATTTCGGCGGTGGGCTCGCCGCGAGATGGCTACACGGTATCGGTCCGGAGCTCGACGTATGATTGGAAGCTTCTTTCACCTCGCGCGGACGTGCCGCACGGCGTGGTCGTTGAAACCGAGCGAGCGGAGCATACCTGGGAGTTTTCTCGCTGGGACCCGTCCTGCGCGCCGCGTTGCGACGTCGATCGGATGGGTCGGCGGCAGGCTACGCTGAGCGAGCGCACCACGACATGGGACTACGACGCCCACGGCGTACAAACTCGAGAAACGATCCAGGCGCCGCGCGAGCTCGACATCACGACGATCACGCCGCATCTCGACGCGCGCCGATTCTTGGTGGGGATTCCATCGTTTGTGCACGTGGAAAGTCGGCGCGTCGGGCACACCGAGGTTCAAGAGCGTTCGCTCGGCATCGACGCGCGAGGCACCGTCGCGCGCATTGACGAAGAGCCCAATCGCCCTGACCTTCGGCGCATCACCGAAATCACGCGGGACGAGTTTGGCCATGTCGTACGGGAAGAAGAGCGCGCGGACGGGCAAGTTCGGACCACGCGCATCGCCTACGACGGGGACCATGTCTACCCTGAGCGCATTCAAAACCCCGCCGGCCACGTGACCTGGCAGGCGACGCTTCCTGCGCTCGGCACGGTCGCATTCTTCGCGGACCCTAATGGAATCGAAACGCGGACCAAGGTCGACGGGTTTGGGCGTGTGCGAGAAAGCCGCCGGCTCGGAGAATATCGCGAAGTCGCCTATGTCGGCTGGCCGGAACTCGGCCGGATGGAAACGTATGCGCTCGACCTGGGCCATGGCGTGCAATCGGTCGCGCAAGACCGACACGGCCGCGTGCTGTGGCGCCAGCGCAACGCAGAACACATTCGCTACGGCTACGACCGGTCGGGTCGCCTGACCTCGATTCGGGAAAGCAGCGGACGCAACACCGAGCTCGGCTACGACACGCGGCATCGGGTGACTTCTCAGTCGGTGACAGGTCAAGCGACGCGCACCATTCGCTACTCGGGACGCGATCGCGTGGAGCAAGAGCAAGACGGCGCAACGGTAGAATATGAAATCAACGAAACAGGCTACGTCACTCGGGCGACCACGCGGGCATCGTCTTCCGTCCAATCCCTATCGTATCGCTACGGGCCCTTTGGTCGATTGATCGAGATTCGCGACGACGAAGACCATCCGTGGACCACGCGCTACGACCCCTACGGGCGAGTGCTCGAAATGACCAGCCCCGATTCCGACCCCAAGCGTTTTCAGTACAACCGCTTCGGAGAGATGGTGCGCGAGCTCGACCGAAACGGCGCGCCCTACCGGACAAACTACTACGATAAACTGGGCCGCCTGACAGGATTCAACGATCGCGATGGCGCCAGCCGCTACTTCTGGGATGGGCCCCAAGGCGTGCCCACCGAAGGATATATCGGACGCATCGGCAC
>JANQQS010000069.1 GCA_028284955.1 Myxococcota bacterium
ACGAGAGGGTCTGGGTGCCAGACCCTCAAATTAAACAGCTGGGTGAATCGTTCGGGATCGTATCCCGAACGAGAGGGTCTGGGTGCCAGACCCTAAAACTAACGATCGCCGCCGAAGGTCCAGTACGACGTGGTGTCGCCGCCTGCGCGGACATAGCCGGCATATGCCGTCCACCATTCGGTGGATGCTTGTTCGGTGAGGGTGCGTTGTTTGATGACCGCATCGACGGCGGCTCGCAGCTCGCCGCGCGCTTGAATGACCGATGCGCGGAGCGGCTCTAGATCGTAGCGGCCACGGTCGGCTCGCATCGCGCCTTCGGCATGAGCGAGCTTCAGCTTTCGTTCGTTGAGCTCGAGCGCTGCGTCGGCGCGGGCGAGTTCGCGCTGAGCGAGTTCGACACGAGCTTCGACAAAGCGCTCAAACGCTTTTCGCGTGCCGGGGCTCTTGTCCTCCCACTCAATATCGCCCAGCGCTCGGTCTGCCCATTCCTCGATTTCGCGGAGGTCGGTCTCAGCGGCATCGTGATCCGCACGCGCCACGATGACGCTATCTTCCGCGCCAGCAATCCACAGCCGGGTATCGAAGGGAAGCGAAATATCCCGTGCGTCGAGCGCGGGAGCGCTTCCGCCACAGCCCTCTGCCACCGCAACCAATCCCGCCGCAGCAACCAATCCCGCGACGGAGGTCCAGCGAACTAGCCAGCGGCGGGATGAGATACGCATCGACAGTCTCCTCTCTGCGGGTCTCCTCATCGCAAAACACCTCATCGCAAATCACTGGAGTCCAGGAGATCGCCGCCTGATCGTCCGCGCGGGAACTTCGCAAGCGCGCGTTCTGCTGATTTTTGAAGGCTGAGTTGTCGCAAAACCTTGGCCAAGTTTTGACGAGCGGCTTCCAAGCGACCTTTGGCGGCGCGGGCGAACGCCCGCATGGCGGCAGCGTTGTCACCAATGCGGTGATGGGCGATTCCGAGCAAGTTGAGTTCTCGCGGCCCTCCGCCACGTTCGTGCGCGGCCTCGAAAATCATCTTGGCCACGTGAGGGTCACCGCTCTTGAGATAGCGGATGCCGAGATCGCGAAGGGCGTCACGATCTTCAGGGTTTTGCGCGATACGCGCGCGCAACGCGTCTACCCCAGACGGTCCGCCGGCATTCGCGCGCCGAACCTTCGGCTGATCGTAGTTCGGAAACGTGAAATCAACCGATTGGCCAGCCATACATTTTCGAACTGCGGGAACGAACACATACGCGGCCCAGGCCTGCTTGCGACAGGTCGCGAGCGCTTCTTTCGCAGTTTGGTCGAGCCTTTTCGCGCGAGTCGCGAGGGCTTTCCGAAGGGCCGCTCGAGTGGCCCCGTCTATTTCGGAAGGCAACCGCACGGTGCGTAGTTTACGTGCCGAAAGTTCGCTCAGCCGCGCCAAGCGAGCGAGCGCAGTGGCGCGATATTCAGGGTCTCCCTGTCGCGCCGCGCTGACATACGATTGCTGCGCGATATCAACGATGGCGACGTACTCTTCTACGAACTCAGGGCTTGAGAGTTCAGGATACTGATCGGCGGTTCGGTACATAAGCTCGCCCATCCCGTAGTGCGCGCGAGCAAGCGCTTCGGGAGAAGCGCGCCCTTGAGAGCCGAGCACTTGCTGAAGCAGCGTCTCCGCCTGCTCGGTTTCGCCGGATGCAATCTTGGCGACAGCGAGCGTCGCCACCAAATCAAGACTCAGCGCGCTGTCGCCTTCGTCGATCAAACGTACCAACTCTTGATACTTTCCGCGCCGTTCGAGCAACCGGCTCAGCTTCTCGAGGGGAGCGGCTCGCGCCCCGCCCTGCTCGGCTTTCGCAGCCTCAAGATACACGTCGCGGGCTTTTTCCCAATCGCCGGTTGCGTCATACAAATCGCCCACCGCAATCAGCAGCTGGTTGCGTTGCGAATGGCCCGACGCCGCCGCGCGGCGCAAGAACACCTGAGCGCGGTCTGGATCGAAGCGAGCCACCGCCATCTGCCCAAGGCTCAGCAGTATTCCCGCAATCTGTTCTGAGTTTGGATAGTTCTTGGCGATTTCCTCGCCGATCAAAAACATTCGCTCCGAATCACCGGTCGCCCGCGCGGCAACAAACGCGTTGAGAAGCGCTCGTTCACCGAGCGGAGTGCTCTTATTTTGGCGCGCAAAGGCGAGCAACCGAGTTAGATCACCGCCGTCGTCTCCAGCCGCAGCCAAGCTGATCTCGTCGACCATCCGTTGCTCAGCCGCCACCACGATCGGCTGGATTTCAGAGCGCAGCCCCGGAGTTGGGGTTCCGTCGGCGAGAAAACGCCTTCCCGCGTGGACCAACCCGAGCGGATCGTTGAGCGTGTTGTACGAGTCGAGCACCAGCCGTACCGCAGCTTGCGCTTCCGTGCTCTTCGGGAACTCGTAGCTGACCGCGGTGAGCCGGTCGATGGCTTCTCGGTAGTCGCCCTGGTCGTAGTAGCTTTCTGCGAGCGCGAAACGTACCCGCAGCCGCTGCTGCTTGTTCAGCGGGAACCGAAGAAGCCTTACCGCCGCGTACCTTAGCGCCGAGGGAGCAAGATAGCGGTCGGCGTAGGCGCCTCGAGCCGCCTTTCCATGAATGGAATCTTGAAAGCGAACCACTGCGTCATAGAGCGCATCCCGCTTTTTTTCCCCTTCAAGACCCGAGGCGGCGGACAAGCTGTACTGGCCTGCTTGATAGAGCTCGCCTGCGTCTGCGAATATATCGGCAGCGTTCAAGGTCATCGCAAGATGTTTTTCGGCACTCGGAAATGCATCGAGATATGCCGCGTAGCCAACCGACAAATCGGTTGCAGCCTCGACCATCTTCGGCCCAGACGCTTTGCGGAGGCGGTCCTGTCCGCGCGTCAACAAATCCCGAACATAAACTTCAAACTCGCCGCCTAAGCGAGCTCGCTCGCTTTCGTCCAGTTCAACCCTCGACGAATAGCGAACGTATGCGTCGGTCATCAGCGCAACATCGGATCCGACGCGTTCGTATTTTCCCTGCGCGCGAATCGAGGTGTGCATTTGCCGGACGTTTTCCATCCGCTCCTGGCTCGCGGGCCCGAGCCGAAGCAGCTCCCGAACCACGCGAAGCACACCCGCCGCGTTTTCAGAGTTCCCGTAGCGTCGGGCGAGCCGTTCAAGCGCGGCAATGTAGGTCGCGCGGTCGTACGAAAGATCTTGAAAGTACTCGAGAGCACGCACGGCGCTCCGCCGGTCGGTGTAGCAATAGACAAGGTCAACCACCGCGGCTCGGCGCACATCGATATCTTGCTGAAATTCAGCGAGCTCGGCCGCGTCTGAATCTTGCGCAGAATCGCGGGATGGCTCTTCCTCGACTGCGCGGACGGCTTTTTCAAATTGCTTCAGCGCTGGCTCACACTGGCCTTGGTTTACCCATACCCAAGCCAATTTATAGTGCGCAAGGCCGGTAATCCGGCTGTGAGGCCCGGATACTGCGTCTTCGTAGTAGCCTTTTGCTTCAGAAAGCTCGCTACGGTCAAAGTGATAGTCGCCGAGAAGAAGCAGCGCCTGGGGCCGAAAGCCGCTCGTGAGATGCTCTCGGGCAAGCTTTTCGAGCGCCGCCGTCATCTTATCGTATTCGCCGAGCTCGCGGTGTTCGTACGCCATGTAGAACAGCACTCGGTCTGTTCGATCGAATTCCGGATACCGGGAGAGAACCTGCTGATACATGCCGATCGCTTGTTCCTTGAGCAGCTTCACTTGGGGTACGTGGAGAGCGTCTTGAGACGCCCCGCGCTGCCGCTCGACCGCGATTCGGTAGTGGTATTTTGCTTCCTCGCTCGTCAATTCCGCCAAGCGTACATGAAGGCGCGGCAAATACGGGGCACCCGACGACGTTGCAATCGCACGCCGGGTTTCGTCGATGGCGTGTCGAACCTTCGTGATTTGAATTCGCAGCAGCTCAACCTCGGACGGGTCGCTGGCCACCCCCGAAGGTTTTGTGCAGCCCGCCACTACGCTGCCGGCCATCAAGACGATGGCCAAACACCATCGAGCCTTACCTGCTTCTTGCCTTGCTCCTACTTGAGGCATCGATCCTCAATCGTCACCACGAGGTCGTCGAGCTCATCGGTCCAAAATTCGCCAATGAACTGGTAGGACACCCGGTCCGCCGATGCAGAAAGATTCACCGCCCCCGCCTCCGGTGGCCCGAGCGGTCGTTCACGGCCTCGAAGTAGCCCCACGCTTAGATCGTGGAGCACCAGGCGCACCCCATCCTCGGCGCGAACGAGCTCTTGCGCGAGCAACCGCGATTCGCGGCGAAGGTCCGCCGTTTCTCGTCGCCGCGCTTCAGCCAGGCCGGTATCGTAGATGCGAAGAAGCTCCTTGTTAAACTCGTCGCCGAAAGCGCGCGCGTTGTCTTCCACGATTTCACGCTCTCGCTGGAGCATACGGTAGAGTCGCGCCGAATCGCGGGCTTCCCCTCGCCGACGCGACGCTTCGAGCAGAGCCTCTGACTGATGCGGAGGGGTGCCCTGGTGGAGATCGCTTAGCGCATCGCGATAGCGCACTTTGAGGCGGGTCGCCGCGACGCGAGCAGGCTCGAACTGACACAGCCGACGCAACGACAGAGCTTCCAGCAAATATCGTTCGGGCGCGATGATGCGGCCGTACGCAGGGGCATCAAGCGCAATCAGCGAACCCAATGCGCGACGCGAGTCTCCGGAATAGTAGTAGGCCCACGCAGCTTCGAGCAGAAGCTCAGGGCGGCGCGCGGTCAAATGACCAACCGACTGATAGCGACGAATCGCCTCCCGATATTTCTTCCGCTCGAGAGCCAACCGTGCAAGTGCGATGCTTGCTTCTTCCTTCACATCCGTGGGCAGCGAGCCCTTGTCAAGCAACGCGCGAAGCTCACGTCGACCTTCAGAAAGGTCGCCGTCCGCGATCTTTGCAACCGCTTGCGCGAACTGGGCTCGTTTCGCATATGGGCTATCCGAAGGAATCGCTGCGAACTGTTTGTCCGCCCATTTCGTCAGGCCTCGCTTGAGGCTATCGAGGCCTTGCTGATAACTGAGAAACGGCGTGGCTTTCGGGCCGGCATCGGAGACCTCCGCCCGCGCGAGAAACCCCTCTTCCAGAGTAAGACGATCGTAATCGGTTTTTTCGACGATCCGTTCGAGACCCTCGGTCGCCGGAGCCACCAACTCAACGTTTCTCCGCGAATGGGCAATGTCCAAATACCAAAGCGACGCCGCGTAGGTCAGGCCCATGCGTTCCAGACTGCGCGCCAAAATGAGCAGCGCGCGGTCGTACTGCTCTTGCTCGGCTGAAGTCGCCGACGCGAACCGATACGCATCGCGAGCGGCCGAAACCCACGACTCATCCGCCGCCGCCTCCACCGCAGCACCAAACGACGCCTCGCGGGCCTGCGTAGACGCCCCTCCGCACCCAGCTCCCAACGCAGCAATCGCAAACCAGGCGATCGAACTAGAACGAGAGCGATGTTCCAAGGGCGATCCACAACTCATGGTCAAGGTTGAATCCGCTGAAAATAGAGTCTTCGAAGATGATGTGGTGACGTGCATCCAGCCGCAGGGAAAACAACTTGTTCAGATACACGCGAAAGACCATTCCCAGATCGACGAGTGCGCGCCCGGTTCGCGTGTAGTTCGCGTACCCGCCGCCGAGCGCAAACATAATCTCCCCACGCACGACGGATTTATTGAACCAAGATCCTTTCCAATAGATTGGCTTGATCAGCAAATTCGAGGTCACAAACCAATCAAGCACCTCAAACGGCGTGGGAGCGACCGACAGCTGCTCAAGGTCACCCGCAAGGTCGCTGTCAAAATGAAACGACTTCAACCCGTGCAACACTTCCCACGCCAGGAGGTGGGTAAAGTGGATAGTGTAGGTGCCGCTGACGGTGGCGCCTTTGGTGAACGCGTCGAGCGGCAAAATACCCAGATGAGCGCCGAACTCATGGGTCGAGTCGTAGGCTCGATTTTGCACGGCGAGCGTCGAGTAGGTCTGCTCCTCGTCTTGCGCAGCCGCTACGGTGGAAAACACAGCAGCAAGCCCCGCCGCACACATCACGAATCGCGTGGCCGACCAAGCGCACGCAACGCGCCTTCGCGAAGTGCCGCGTAGGGAGTCTGAGGGATATGAAACGAAACAACCTAGGGGGCGTACGCGCGCTTTGCTCACGGCGCCCTCTGGAACACGAACGGATAGGTCACGCTCACCGGTCCTCCACGCGGCTTAGGAAATCTTATGCCTCGAATGATGCCTGAAATACAACTTGCAACTTTTGCATTTCCTAGTGATCCGCTCGACTGGCGAACCCCCGACACTCGGCCGTTTGGCCGTATTGTCCAGCTGTAGGTCAAACGACCCGCAAGATTCGGCGTTTGCGTCAACCCGCGTTCGTAGCATCGCTGGATGCGACCGATCTTCTTGTTGATCGCCGCGCTGACTTCGCCTCGGCTAAGGCTTCCCTGGACTTTCGTCAGCGCATTGATCGCACGGACCTTGCCGCGAACCGGTCCGCCTTTTCGCGCGGCGAGTCGCGACAACCCTGCCGTTGCTTTGCGGCCGCCCACCGTCTTGATCGCCGACGCCGAGCGGTCAGCAATATTGACGCCTTCGCCTTCGAGTTGCCCCAGCAGCCCGCTCACCCGCACCGCCGCACTCGAAGCATCCCCACGAACCGCGTCCACGTTGGTCACGACATCGGCGAGCGAAGTGTCGCCTTGCTGATCTTGGGTCAATGCCTGGACGAGCCTTTCGGAAGCATTGGCCCCCGGTTTCGAACGAGCCGCGCGACGCAACCGCTGCCGCAAGACCTTGGGTAGCCGGGTCCTCGTCTCCGCAGGAGGTGTTGGTTTTTTTGGCGCGCGCCGAATCACCTGCTTCTTGGGCTGTTCCTTGGGTTCGGTCTTCACTGGCTCCATGCGCGCTTCAGCAAAGATCTCTTCTTGCGGGCGGTCTTCCACGCGAAGGCTCACCCCGAGCGAACCGAGCGCGGCCACCAACGCGAATCCGATGCCGTGGAGCACGAGCCCAAGACCCGCAGCCCCCGCGTACGACCGCCAGGGAAGACTCTCCTTGGGCACCGGCGGCAAAGCAGGAGCACGGTACACCCGAAGTACATGTTCCACTCCGTCTTGCGCGATACGTGCGGTGTCTCCTGCCTTGACCTTCGCCTTTTTTCCGCTCCGCAGTTGTTCCTCAACCGCATACGAACCCGAGCGCTTGATGATTCCTTCCGCCGGTCGGCGAAGTTTGATTCGTCCGCCGCGAAGTCCCAGCGACGCGGTGATCAAACCATTGGACAACCGTGCTCGAAATGCCGGCCCTCGGACAGACTCTCGCCCGATGGTGATCCCATCCCGAAGTCGAACCACTTCCATGACCACCGGACCGCGCCGAGCCCTCGATCGGGCGAACGATGCATCAGCCAATACGGATGAGGCACCGGGCCCTTCAAACAAAAGGTCGTCTTCGTCTTCGTCTCCTCCCGCGTCGACTCTCAGAGCTCCCTCCGGAACCGCGCTGGGATCCTGACCGGATAGATGTCCGGTTCGCAGTCGCGCCGTTGCGCTCATTTCAAATCGGCTGGGAACGAGCGGGGCTGATTCATGCTTTTGGGAAGCCGAGGTATCGGTCGCAATCGATCCTACCTCGATCGAAGGCACAGAAGGCATGGGAGGCGCCGATTGGATAGACGGCGCGGGTTCGCTTGCTCCAGAGCCCGTGAGCGACATCGACGACGCGGATGGTCGAGTAGATTTCAGTCGAGAAGATTTCAAAGGCGGCGGCGAAGACTTCGGGCGGCTTGGACTGGGGTGATTTGGACTGGGGTGGCTTGGACTGGATGACGACGCAGAGACGGGCGTAGACGCGCGAGGGCGCCGCTGCGTCACCACTGTCGCGATTTCTTCGTCGAATTCGCCATTTCGAGCAAACGGGCTACCCGAGGCAAAAGGCCCACCAGGATCAAGCGTCGACGCCGCATCGACCGTTCCGCCAACTTCGCCTTCCAGTTCGTCGAGCACCGCCATGATGCTCGCATCGGTGACTTTGGGCCCCGGAATCGAAAAACGACTCTCTCCTCGTGTCACATTTCCTTCGAGCGTATCCCGAAGCGATACCGCTTCTTTGTGGCCGGTCGAAGCCAGAGGCTCGATGACTTGAAGTGCGTCAGCGACCCGTCCCTGCTGTCGGTACGCCCGAGCCAACGAAAGCCGACATTCAGCCGCCTTATCAGTGTGCGGTGCTCCTTGGATAAACGCTTGCCAGCGCGGCACCAGGATCGTGTTTCGGAGAGTCTCCGGCGCGGTTTTTTCGAGCAATCGAAGCACATCGACGTTGGCAGGGTCGCGATCGAGCACCTTTTCCAGCCGCTCAATCGCGCGCTCCGGATCATGGTAGGCGATTCGTGAGAGCGCCTGCATATGGGTCGGCTGGCGCTTCACCGCCTCGGAATAAAGCGACAAAATTTCGCGAAGCGATCCGCCCCACCGCTCCACCGCCAAACCAGATTCGTAGTACACCTGGGCGATCAGCGCGGCGGAATCGACTTGCTGGGCCCACCAACTAAGCAGTTTGATCAGCGAAGCAAATCGCCGCTGCGACAGGAAGTGGTTGCGTACTTCCAGCATCGTCGCCGCATCTTTGGGACGGGCGCGCAATTTAACGACGAGCTCCTTGGTCACCTCGTCTGCAGGTTCGCTCGGCAGATTATTGCTCGCCATCGCGTCCCTCGTCCGTGTTTTCGCTGTCCTCTTGGCCCTCGCCTTCCGCTTCCTCAGACTCTTTCACTTTCTCACGAGAGGCGGTTTTCGTTGGCTTACTGGAGGCCTTTGCGGAGGCTGAACGCTCCGCGAACCGTCGCGCTCGCTCCGGCCCAAGCGTTTCCGAAATCGTTTGTCCGATGAAACGGCTTCGCGATTCGGTGAGCGGTGCAAATACTCGTCGGCCACGATCAAAAAGCACAATGGCTCCCTCGGCGTTTTCACCGCGTACCAATCGCGCATCGAACTCCAAGTGATTCGACCTGCGCAAGGACGAGGTAGATCTTGATCCTTGCGCTTCTTCTTCCGAATCTGCGCGCTCGGCCGACTGCGCGGCGAGAGGAACGTCGTCTACGCGACCACGAGCAGTTGATTCCTCGTCGTCACTCTCTTGTTTTTCCGGGCCGTCTTCGCCCTCTGCCTCGGCCTCAGCCGCCGCTTCGCGCTCAGCGGCTTCGCGCTCTCGTCGTGCCTTAGCGCGCCGACGGCGACGAGCTCGTCGACGTCGAATTTGCGCCTTGGTGAGTTTCTTCTTGCTACGCGGCTCACCTTCTTCCTGGGCTGCCGCCGATGAAGCGCCAACAATCGCCAGGCAATCCGCCGTCTCATCAGCGCTCGGACCGACCAAGCTCGCCGCACACCACGCCGCAACGACCAACCCAGTTCGTTTCGCGAGGGCTTTTATGCTTGCGAAGAAAGGCTTCATGATTTCATTGCCGCTAAGCGATATTTGAAGAAACCGGCGTGGGCCGCAGAGCGCAACACCAAATAGAGCGTACGATAATCGAGCGACTTATCCGACTGAATGACCACGATTGGCTCGGCGCCCTCCTCGACAGGAATCTTGGGGTCTTCTCCAAAACGCTGCTCGTACTCTACCTTGAGCTGGTCGACGAGCGCCTGAATCTTGCCGGCATCGTAGTCGTTCGGTTGCGCTGTGCCGTCGCGCAGTTGCACCACATCCTCTTCAGCTACTGCGATTCGGGAGGCTGACACCGCGATGTTGACCGCGGCCTGAAGCTCTGTGCGCGTACTGCTCTCGGGAAGCTTGACATCTGGCTGCAAACGAAACTCGTAGCTTTCTGCTTCGAAGCTCACCAACAAGAAAATCAGAATGATGGTGAACATGTCGAGCAGAGACGTCAGCATCAGGGCCGGCGCAGGACTCGAGCGCAGAAAACGACTGCGGCTCCTCATAATACCTCCTCGCCTTCGCTCGCTTGGCCCGGAACCTGGGAGTGCTTCTTGGGAACAAACCGGCTCATGACCACGCCCGGAAATAACTCGGCTCGCGTCTCTTGCCCTCGGTCGTTCTTGCCCATGTCTTTTTCTCGAGCTGCGTCGAGCACTGTGACGAGCGATTCAAAATCCACTTCTTCATGAGGCAGCAAAATCAAGTTGCGGCTCTCTGGATACTTGGACTTGATTGCATAGAGATGGTCCTGCAACGCATTCAAGTCCCATTTGGCGTCACGCACTGGCCAGGTGGCGTTCCATTGCGCGAGCTCTGCCGGTTCAATAGACGAGTTGGACACGGAAAGCGCCATCTCTGATCGCGCGAGCACCAAATGAACCGTCACCTCGTCGGTGTTTCGCTCGTCGCCAGGGTCATCGGGAGTATGAGCCGCAACGGAGCTCGGGATTACCCCGATACGGTAGAACACCGCTCCGCTTAGGAGTAGCGGAATCAATACGATAAAGAGGTTCATGAACGGAAGCAGGTCAAGCTCCTTCGTCTCCTCGGTACGCTGTCTGAATCGATCAAACACGATGGATTTATCCTCGCGAAGTAAGCGCTAGCTCAGCGGTGGCTCGCCCAAAAGAGGAACGCTCGCGCTACCGTTGCTTGAAGCACGACGAGCTGAGGCGTCAGCGCCCACCGACGATCCTGACGAGGATCCGCCCGACAATGCGACAAGAAGCGCGGTTGCGCCGCCCTCCACCTCGAGCGTGATACGCTCGTTTCGCTTCGCTAAGAAGTGATGAAAAAACAGCAGCGGCAACGCGACTGTAATACCGAACGCAGTGGTGTACATCGCTTGCGAAATACCACCCGCGAGTGCGGTTTGTTTCTCTGCTGCGCTTGCAATCGATACCGCGTTAAACGCCGTAATCAGACCGTAGATGGTTCCGAGCAGACCGGTCAGCGTCGCGGCATTGGCGAGCAATGAGAGAATGGAAATTCGTTTGGAGAGGCCCGGCAGCGCGGCGAGCATTTCCTTTTCCATCGCCCGCTCAATTTCCTTGCTACGGCGATTCGCCCGCAATAGCCCTGCCTTAAGAACAGTCACAAGCGGGTGGGACGACTTGGCGTCACAAGCGCTGAGTGCTTCGCCGAACCGCCGTCGCTCCACACAGGCAAGCACCTCACCCAAAAACACTTGAGTGGGCAACCGACGACGTAGATAGAGGTCGTACGCCCGCTCCAGGAACAAAATGGTCCCGAGTACAGAGATCCCCAAGATCACGTACATCGCGAACCCGCCATCGTTCAGATAGTCGAGAACTACGCCGCCTCCGGACGCCTTCTCCTGTGCCAACGCCGGCGCGCCGAGGAAAAGAGTTCCACAGCCAGACGCGAGAAAGCTGAACCAACGAAACCTCAACTCAGGGAGCCTTCCAAAACGAGGTTCCCGCGGAGCATTACGCCGTATCATTCGCATCGATTTTTCCCTTCTCCACCTGCATGCCCGACTGAACTATCGTTCTTGTGGACCATCGCTCTACCGAACCATCACTCTACCAGGCTACAGGCATCACTTTATTTTTCGTCGATTCTTTTTCTGGCCGCTAGCGGCGAACAAATTCCTCATCCAGCACTTCAATCACCGCGACATCCGGTTCTCGCCGCGCCGGTGGCTCGAACACCACCGGAATCTCCGCAATGCGCACCGGACCAGGTGCTGTCACACGGTCGGTCGGCGCTTCTGAAAAGAAAAGCAACAATCGGTTCTTTCCGCGTTCCCCACCATCGGCCAGAGCCTGAGTGGGCATCAAACGCACATTTCTTACCATGTAGTTCAAACACTGGCGTTCACGGAATAGGATACGCACCATCTCGACCGTTGTCTCGGTTGGTAAATCACCGGGCGTAATTCGAAGCCGAATTTGGCGACTTCCGTTTTCCGGATCGCCGCTCGCCGACTGCAATGTAAGCTCGCGTTCTTCCCCGATTTCTACCGGAGGACCGGGCTCACCATCGGAACCATCCCGCCATGCCAAGGTTCGCGCTTCGGCATCAAAATGGATAAACCCGATGCCCGGCGTGGTGTCGGGGCTGATCGATTGCACCTCGACTTCACCGAGCTGCGTCGGCGGAGACATAAAGAGCTCGCGCTCTACGCCGGTATCTTCGACTTCGTAGCGATACCCGAAATCGAGGTGAAACGCAGTGTCGGTCGATCGTGGGTCGCTGCGCTGGCGAATCTCATCGCCATTGCTGACTCCATCGCCATCTGAATCGAGCTCCGCATCGGGAATGATATAGTCGGTCAGCCCGATCACTTCGAGTGGGTCCGGGAGACCGTCGCCATCCGTATCCACCAACGTCGGCTCAATTCCAAGCAGCACCTCCTCGCAATCGGTCAACCCATCGAGATCGGTATCGTCGCCTGGAGTAAGGAGCTCGCACGCGGTGGGCTGGTCCTCAGAGTTCGGATCAAATCCCACCAGCGTCTCCACCAGGTCTCCAATCCCGTCGTTGTCGGTGTCGTAGGCACGTGGATCGGTCCCTTGCCGCTCCTCTTCTTCGTCGTCGAGGCCGTCGCTATCTGAATCTGTAAGCAACCCTTCAAAGGTGGGTTTGGAGTTGATATTGGCCACGGTAAGCGTCTTCGCTCGAAGCGTGGACCGCACATCTAGAACATCGAATGCCCCTGCATTGAACGCCGTGCGAACGTCGAATCGCTGATAGGTGCCACCCACGCGAAAGGCGAGACCTTCCATAATCGATTCCACACGATCGTTGACGGTCTGGTTGGCTTCGGCGGCCAAATGCATGACGTGAAGCTTCACTCCGAGGCCACCGCCGGCCCCTACCGCCTCTTCAAGCCGCCCAACCTCGTCTCGTTCAAGCTGGGATTGACACTGAAAAGACGGCTGGTCGCCATTGTCAATACAATCCACGTCGTCGGGCGCGCAACACGCTGACGCTGGCGCATCGGGATTCGCAGCCCCCGCCACGAGAAACACCACGACGTACTGGGTCAACACCCTCTCTCCAGCCGGAGTCTGCGCCAAATCACCTTCGATCAGTGCGCGCGCGGTGCGAAGCCCGGCGACGTAGTCACGACACCGACCGTCCGTCGTACACGGCTCGGGAATCGACAGCAGATTGATCGAGTTGATCAACTCGCCAAGGCTGCGCGTGAAGTTTCCTTCGGTCGGCGCGAGGCGCGACGAATCTGGCCCGAACCCGACCACCGCAAACGCAGAGTTGTCGGATGCCAACTCGGACTGAAGAAACGATCGCAGCAGACCAATGCGTTCTGATCCAGGGTCAAAGCTATCGTACAGTGGGCCCAGCGCGCGGTCGGCAACAATTACAACGCGTGTCGGCAAATCCGCGGTCAGTGTATCTTGCGCACACACGCGACCGGAAAGCGCGACGCGATCCGGTTGTGCGGTGATTCCGTCGTCACGAAACAAACCTGCCTTAGTACATCCCGAGTTGGTCAGGGGGCTGGCACATAGCGCGATCGCAACCGCCGCCGGCAGATGTACCGCGGCAGCTTGATACGTCTGCGAACGGCGCCGACTTCCTCGCACGTCGTTCGCCGCTCGCCCGGCTGAACGCCAAATGTCAGACATGAACTGAGCCAACCTCTGCAAAGTTTAGGCCGTTGTTTTTAACGATTTTACGGGTTTGTTTTGCCCGTGAGCAACATCGATCCGCGCCACCGCCAAACAATTCGGTACATGCTTCCGTGGCTCGACGACCGTGGGATACTTCCTACAGTTGGGGGCGTGAGACAACAAATCGAATCACGCGACGGTCGGTGTGTGTACGCATCCGCGCCCCTTGCAACCTACCTCAACGTACCCTTGTGTGTTCGGCTGCTCCCACAGGAACTAAGCTCGAAAACGGCCGATTCAAATCGGAAACCGTTATTTTTGTCGCTCTAAATGCTTCGCTGAGTCATCGCGAACGTCGCCATGCGTATTGCGGCATCAAAGTTGCTTTGAAACTCATCACAGGTGTTTGCACTCGGTACGGTGAGCGTTCGGAGTGCGCCAGCCAGTTTGGAGGAGGTACGAGAATGATGCGCATTACATGGATACTCAGCGCAAGCGCAGCACTGCTGGTGCACGGGGTGCCAACCCTCGGAGCAGCACAGCCAACCCCGTTTGAATGCGACGGCCGATTTGCGCCTTGCGGAACGCCCGACCTAAGCGGCGGCGGCGGCGGCGGTGGCGGTGGCGGCTCAGTGCTGATCGCGTTCACCGACCTCGGCGTGACGTATCAGAACTCGGACGACGCAGACAACGACGGCATCGAAGATCCGTTTGATAACTGCCTCTTCTTTCACAACTTCGACCAGGCGGACGGTGACGGCGATGGAGTCGGTGATGTGTGTGACAACTGCTTGCGCACCGCCAACCCAGACCAGTTCGACATCGACGGAAACGGAGAAGGTGATCTCTGTGACGCCGATATGGACGGCGATGGGTTGAACAACGACATCGACCTTTGTGAGCGTGTTCCCAGCGTCAACGGCGACTCCGGATCCCAGGCTGACTTGGATGGAGACGGCAAGGGCGACGCCTGCGACGACGATATCGACGGTGACGGCCTCGTGGATCTCGAAGACCCCTGCCCCTTCGATAAAGATATCAGCACGCCGACCGCCGACCAGCGCGCGGTTTGCTTTCCAGACGCCGATGGAGACGGAGTAAGCGAAGTCGATCCTCTGCGCCCGGACCTTTGCCCCACCATGTTTGACCCCGATCAGAAGGATACGGACGACGATGGTCTGGGCGACGCGTGTGACCCCGACCTCGACGGCGACGACGTGCCAAACGACAAGGATAACTGCCGCGACATCCGCAACCCGGACCAGGCCAATGCGGACCGCGATTCGAACGGTGACGCCTGCGACAGCAACTACTGCTACTCGGTGTTCGGTAACGAATCTGAATGCCTCGACCCCATGGGCGCGCTGAAGGTCTACGCGCCGCGGCTACTTGCGCGCGTGGGACGACCGTTCCGCTTGCCCTTCTTCGTCAATCGCACAGACGTCGCGGTGGAGTACCAGTGGACCGTCGTCGAGGCGCCCACCGGATCGGGCGCGACGGTCGCGAGCCCCACCGGTGAGAGCATCGAATCGATCAACCATGAGTACAAGTACCCCGGAGACGCTGCTTCGTTTACCCCGGACCGATCGGGCGAATACCAGCTTCGCATCGTGGTCGAGACGAAAGAAGCCGACCCCATCACGGGTGAGGTCGGTGCGCGCGCGGAATACTTGGTGGACGTATTTGCCGACACCGAATCGAGCGGAGGAGGAGAATCCTCCTCTGGAGGCTGCTCGGTCAGCACGAGCGGTGGCGAATCCCCAAGCCCGTTGGCGCTGTGGATTCTCGCCGGCCTCGGGTTCGTCGCTGCGCGACGACGACGTCGGTAGATCGAACTGAGCCCGGAAGGGATCGGAGGACCGGCACCCTACCGATCCCTTCCGCGGCCGACTTTCTGGCGCGGCACCCGAGCCATATGTGAGGGGCCGACCGTGTAGGACGAGCGCCTACTGCTCGGATGACACCTCCCCGAAGTCGGCCCAACTGGTTTAGACTGAACCTTAGGACGCGATCACTTTGGCGCACAACGGTGGAAAGTTCATGCGAACGCTCAGCGGTGCGGCCCTGCTGCTCCTATCACTCACCCGCTGTACCGAAGCCGGCCTTCAACCCACCGAACTCGACGCTGTAGGCAACCTAGACAACCTGCTCAACGTCACCGGTGAGTTTTGCGCCCAGCCCGACGCAGAAATCAACTTTCCCGTCAAAGTCCTGTTCGTACTCGACCAGTCGACTTCGCTGCAATGCACCGACAACCAAAATCGGCGATTCGACGCCCTCAACGGGCTCATCTCCGAACTGCGCAACTCTCCCGACACGAGCTTTGGATTCATCGGCTTCGCAAACTGGTCGCGGCTTCAAGGGTTTACGCGAAACGCGAGTGACATTCAGCCCTTCGTCGATCCATCGGGCGGTCTCGGGCCTGCTACCGACTATCAGGGCGCGCTGTCCACTGCGATCGAGGTGCTCGAAGATGATATGCGCGATGTAGGCCTCTCCGAACGCGCTCGAAGCCGATACGTGGTGATCTTCATCAGCGACGGCGTGCCCGAGCCGCGATGCAACGCCGGATGTGAAGACGACCAAAACAACTGCTCGGATGGCGAAGACAACGACGGCGATGGTCGCCTCGATGGATCGGACCCCGACTGCAGCGACATCGGCAACGCCGCCATTCGTCCGGACACGCTCTATGGCGTCTGCAACACCGACCAAGAAATCCCGGACGATATCTACGTCGACTACCGAGGCATCTGCCCCGCATACAATCAGCCTGAGACGATCCTTCAGCGGGTCGATGAACTGCTCGGGCTCGCTGATCTCTACTCGGTCGGCGACATTACGTTGCATACCGTGCTGATGTTTTCGCCCCAAGCGGTCGTGGAATCCATTTGTCCTGGCGCCAGCACGTCGTTTGGTTACGACCTCGACCAAGCGCGTGCGCTTCTTAAAGCGATGGCCCGCACGGGAATGGGAACGTTCCGCGATGCAAATCTCGCCGACAACGACGATTCGTTCTTGCGGTTTGACTTTAGCGCACTCGAAGCGCCGCAAACGCTCTCGAGCCTGGTCGCGATGAATACCAACGCGCGCATCGTCAACGGCGAACTTGAACCGGATACTGACGCAGACGGAATGGTCGATGAAGCAGAAGCCAGTTCGCGGCAAAGCCCTCGAAACGTCGATGGCGACGACGACGGGTACACCGATACCTTCGAAGCTCGACTCGTATCGGAAGGGTTCGACCCTGTCGATGCCAACGTTCCCGGAGTTCGGTGTCGCGATCGGTCAGATTTGGATGGAGACGGCCTGCGCGATTGCGAAGAAGAGGCTCTTGGATCCAACGTTCGCCACACCGATACCGACGACGACCAAATCCCTGACTGGATTGAGTTCATGGCGGGAACCGATCCGCTGGTGAACGACGGACTGCTGGATCTTGATTTCGACGGCAACAACAACGCGGACGAAATCCGCGGCGGCACTGACCCTATCGAACCCGACCAAAATGTGTACCGAGATTTTCGAACCCAATACAATCTGGTCGATTTGGGCCGCGTCGATGTCACCAACCAGGATGGCGAAACTGCGGTACGCCAATGCCACCAGTTCGACCTCACCGGCTTTCAACTGATTTCCACGCCTCTCCCTGATCACCCCGGACGCAACCGAATTTACGTGTATGCACTCGAGCGACCGGCCCAGCTCGCGGGGGCTCCCTCTACCGCTTCGGTGGCGTGTTTCGAAGCCATCTACCGCGGAGGAAACGCCAAAGATCCAGCCGATGGCGTCATCGATGTTTCCTCAGAGCAATGGACACAGCTGATCGAAGATCTGCAGATGCGCGTCGATGGCCTCCGCGGATGCTCTTGGTTTCCCGCCGACAGCCTGTCGCGAAACGACCTCGAAGCGCAGGTCAGCGCATGCATGCCGCCGATGATTCAGCTGGATAACTTTGTCTACGACGTCGAAGAGGTGCAAACTTGGTTTCGTAGCTACCTAGGCGCGGACACGGCAGTCTCGCTCCCGCCACATCCTTCCTCACTATTTATCCCGACAGAGATCTTCGAACCAGACCGGCACTGCCATCGGCCCTGGGAGATCGATTTGCTCGTTCGCGTGCTGGATGAAGTCGCGCGCACCTGTGATGCATGCGCATCCTTTTCAGGCAACGGAGAAGCACCCAGCCCCTGCTGTGAAAACCCATGAAGGCGGGGGTACCGATGAAGCGTCGCGGGCTTCGAAACGCAACCTCCGCAATGTCGTGGGGCGCGTGCTTCCTCATGGCCGCCAGCTGCACGAACGTCGACCTAGAGCTCTTACCGGTTGAACCGAGCACCCGTGACGACAAAGCGCTGGTCGAAGGGTCGCTCTGTACAACCCCACCCGAAGGACGCGTGTTTCCTCTGCGGGTTTTGTTCGTGGTCGACTCATCAGACTCGATGCGCGTAACCGATCCACCCGATCCGGTCAGCGGAGAAACCGGACGCGAGCGCGCCGTGCGAAACGCTTGGCAAGATTTGCTCGGCGATACGCCAGACGGTGCGCGATTCGGCATTTTGCGATTTTCATCCGATGCGCAGGCGCTCACACCGGTCGACCAAAACAACGACGGTCTCAGCGACAGCTTCTACACCGACGACCAAGTTCAACTGGCCAGCGCAACGTCGCAACTCGGGCAGACGGCGCGAACCACCAACTACATCAGCGCGCTCTCGGAAGCCCAGTTCATCATGCGAACCGAGCTCGAGCAGGCCGACCTCGATTCCCTCCCCCTGACAAAGTACGTTGTCATCTTCGTTTCCGACGGTTTGCCCGACCCTGACAGCGGGCAAACCCGGGAAACCTCAAACGACGCCATCGTAGACGGCGTCCTCGGCCTCAAAGAGCTCGCCGAATCGTTCCGAGTACGAACGTTTGAGTTTCACACTGCGTTCATCTCCGCAGGCCTCGGAGGCTCGGTCGAGCAAGACGCAGAAAACCTCCTCGACCGCATGGCGAGAGCGGGCGACGGAAAGTTTCGAAGCTTCCCCAGCGGTGAATCGCTGAACTTTCTATTCGTTGATTTCACCCAGCTTCGACGCATCTTCACGCTCAAGTCGATCGCGGTCGTCAATCAGCAATCGATCGTGGACCAAGATCAAATCGAAGCGCTCACCGACGCCATCGCGCCCCTTACTTTTGTCGACATCGACGGAAACGAAGCGCCCAACTGCGGGGAGCTCTGGGTCGATACCGATGGTGACGGGCTCGCCGACGCGCTCGAAGAAGTGATTCAGACTGACATCTTTATCCCCGACACCGACGACGACGGATTGCAAGACCGCATCGAATGGAGGCTCGAGGGGCTCGACCCGCTGGTGGGTACCGACGCGCAGTGTTTTATTCCTGACCCGTGCATCGATGCCGACAACGACGGCGCGTGTGACTGCATTATCGACCTCGACTTCGATGGCGTCTGCGACTGCGTCACCAACCCCGAACTCATCTGCTTGGACGACGCCGGCCACGATTGCCTGGACGGCGATGCGGACGGCGCATGCGACTGCCCCGACCTCAACGGAGACGGCCGCTGCGACTACGGAGACCGCGACGCGGATGGATTAAACAACTGCGAGGAAGTCTTCTTCGGCACTGCCCAAAACGGCACCGACACCGACGCCGACGGGTTGCCCGACTTCCTCGAGGTGCGCGCTGAAGTAAACCCCGGGGTCGCAGACGATATGCTCGATTTGGACCTCGACGGCATGCTGAACGGTCCCGAAGTTCTCGCGGGAACCGACCCGTCATGCGATGACGCGCCGATTCGCTCCCAGGTCGCGTACCGCTATCAGACAGAGACCAGGGAGCTCGCCAATGGCCAAACTTGTTACGACTTCCAGGTGTCGAACATTACGCTGGTACCGAGCCCCGAAAACCCAGACGCGACGTTTCCCGGCAACGGCTGGAACCGCATTTTGGTGTACGCGGGAGAGGTTGCATTCGACGACCCGGATAGCTTTCCGAGCTATCGCGTGGCGTGCATCATGATGGGCTACTCCGCAGATGGCGATTTAAGAAATCCGCCCTCGGGCAGAATCCGTTTAACCGAGGAAGACTTCATTCCCGCTGGAGAATTCGATGCTTCGAGACACTGCATTTGGCCGTAACCTACTGATCCCGGCATTCCTAGGCGCAAGCTTGGGAATCGCCTGCAACTCGTCGGACGGAAACGGAGACGGCGACGACGACGGAGCCATTTGCCAGCGCGACCCATCGACCGGCCCGGAAGAACCCATTGATGGTGATCCGTCGATGGGCGTAGAAGGGTTTGTGTGCCCCTCCGGCGACGAAGACTGGTACTTGGCCTCCGTGCCCGATGGCAGCGAGCTCCTTTCCGTAGAGCTCAGCAGTTCGTCGAACCGCTCGCCGATCGAACCGACCTACGCGGTATGGTCGCGAAACGGTAGCGAAGCGATCGATGTCGTAGCCGCACCACACCCCGACGACGTAGGAAACGCCTTATCCGACACCCACTGCGTCGGCGCAGGAGATTATTTTGTTGAGGTCCGTGACCAAGGCGACAACGCCCAGGATCGCCGAAACCCCTACCGACTGCAGACCGTAGCGAGCCCGCAGCCAGACCAGAACGAACCAAACGCGAGCCGCGAGGAAGCCACCGCTGCATCCATGGATCCCATCGAAGGGTACGTCGCGTGCACTGGCGATGAAGATTGGTTTGTGGCCGATGTCGCGGTCGGCGAAGTCATTCAAGCACGACTGCGCATGGACCCCACGGGAATCGTTCCTCGCTTGCGTATCGAAGCCGCGGACGGCGAGCAGCTCGCCGCGGCGTCCAACGAGTCAGCGGTGAACGACCCCACCGACCTACTGCTCTCCCGCGTGGTCCCCGAAGCGGGCCGATACTACGTCATCGTGAGCGACGAAGGAGATCGTCGATCCGATCGAGAAACTCCCTATTCGCTCGAAATCGCGACCCTGACCGATTTGGATGGCAACGAGCCGAACGACAACGCGCGCGACGCCACCCCGCTCGCGAACGCACCCGTCGACTGCGGGTCAGGTTGGTCGATGACATTCGAGGAACAAGGCACGATCGGATCCGCAGGCGACCCCGATTGGTTTGTGCTTCCGACCTCCGGCTGCACCGGGGGGCTCGTCGAAGTGGAAGTGCGCATGCGCACCGAAGGTCTTAGCGACGCCGACGCGTGGGAGCTCCAGCGCAAAGTACAATCAGCGGTCGCGCTCGTTCGCGAACATGGCACCAGCTGCAGCGAAGATATCGACTGCCGTTCGCTCAATCTTTCGTGTGAAGACGAATGGGATTGCGAAGGTTATTTCAACGCCTGCCTGCCCGAAGGACAGTGCGCAGGAGCAACCATGTGCTTGCCCGGCGGACAATGCGGCGCAAACCAAGTGCAGCGCAACTATCGCGCCGCCGGGGTTCCTGATCCCATTCGCGGCCGGCCGCCCGAAAATAGCGTCACGCTGACCGCGCCGCTGCTCGCTGAGGGCCCTGTCTACCTTCGCGTCACCGACTTCCAATCGGACGACGGTGACCCGAGCGTGCTCTACACGGTGACCGTTCGCATTCGCCAAGACCCCGACCCCGGCGACCGCGCGGCCATCCCGAACAACCTCTACGCGAATATTCTCACCGATGAAATCCCCGTCTCGGAAAGCCAAAGCCGCGCCATCTCGATCCCCATTCACGACTGCACGGCCGGCGACTGCTGCAACGGCGGCACCTGGGAAACCGGCTCGATCGGTTACGAAAACGACCTCGATTGGTTTACCTTCGATCATCCGTGCAGCGGAAGCGACTGCCTATTTCGAGTCGTATACGAAACCGACGCGGGCCCGGTCGATCACCTCATGTTCATCTACCAAGACGAAGACCTTTGGGTCAGCCGCGAGCTCGAGACGGGTACGTCGGGCAGCTTCGGAGGAACGGGTGCAGGCGATTCGTGCATCTACGCCTACTTCCGGCACAACGACCCCTACTATGTGTTGATGCGGGACCAGGCGGACGAACGAGAGTCGGCGCCCGATCAGCAGTATCGATTCTGCATCGAAAAAATCACCAACTCCTGTGTCGCCCCGTGCATGGATTTTGGACCAATGAATGGCGGATGCGGTCAACCCTAAGTAGAGCAGCGGTCAGTTTACCTGAGGGTCTGGCACCCAGACCCTCTCGCCGGGATACGATCCCGGCGATTCACCCAAACTCCCCCGCCAGGAGGCACGTGACATGGTCGCCGGAGAGTTCGCAGGATCTCTTCATGCTGCGAGATTTTCGATCAACCCACTTGATCACTGCTCT
>JANQQS010000102.1 GCA_028284955.1 Myxococcota bacterium
ACGTGCCTCCTGGCGGGGGAGTTTGGGTGAATCGGCGGGGTCGTACCCCGACGAGAGGGTCTGGGTGCCAGACCCTCAGGCAAACTGATCACTGCTCTAGTGTTGATGATAAGACCGTCCGGTAAGCTTATGAAAGCGCGCGCTGGCGCGTTCTATTTCGGGGCTTGGTGCATTCGCGCGCATCATCCACGTCTGGGCCCGTTCATAGGCGAGGAGCGTTGCACGGCGGAGTTGATGCAGACGTTGTGCGTGCTCGATGAGCTCCTGTTGCGTCTGCGCGCCGGACGTCCGACTCTGTTTGAGCGCATCCTTGTGGCGCTCGGTAAGCATTCGCTCGCGCTCTTTCGCAACGGCGAGGCTGGTTACCTGGGCGAGAAAATGGGCGCGAGATTGTTGTTGCTCCCGACTCGCCTTGGATGACGTGATCTTTTTTGCGGATCGGTGAAGCTGAGCGATAGCTTTCCTGGCTGCCTCCTCGGACTTTGGACCTTCGGTCGGAGGTTGAATGCCCGCGGGTCCGGTCAGCACCGCCTGTCCGGCGTGAATGCGTGTGGCGGGACGAGAACCTTGCTGAGGCGACCCTCCCGCCTCGATCGCGCATTGCCCGTTGAGCACAGCAAACCACGCCGAACCGTCTGGAAAAACGGTTGCCCAAATCGTTCCCGAACCGCCGATTTCAGCGGTTCCCGAGGGCGTCGCAATGCGCAACGGAGGACGCGCAGAATTGCCCTGAGGCGGGTATTCGCCTTGTGCGGATCCCGACGCGAGCAATAGCTGAGCCGGCGCATGCGTGCCTACGCGCGCGCGCGCGCCGACGTCGATGGTCGCGCGCGCGCCTCGAGGAAAGTCGATACGCACTCCGCCGCGTTCGCTATGAAAGTCCTGGTCCGCAACGATCGGCGAATCGTCGGTCGAAGGTTGGAGTCGCTTGATCCGGACTGAGGGCTGCTTGGGGGATGGTGTGTCCGTGCGGGCCGTTTTCGTATGAGCGGTTTTCGTCGGTGTTGTTTTGGTCGGCGCTGAACCGGGTGGTGGATCAGGAAGAGAAGAGCTTGAGCTGCCTTGACAGGGGTGTCCGTTGTTGCACGCGGGTGCAACCCCGCTGACCAGCGCAACGACAAAGGACATCAAGTGCACGCGTCGCGCGCGGACGGATCGTGGATGTCTATTGAGCTCCATCGGGACCATCCGGGCCGAGGTCCTCGACGATGACCTTGGGGAGCTCGGTTTCGGGTGGACGATTTGATTTTGCTTTCTGCTCGGTGGGCGGCGGAGGCGGGGCCGAGGTGGCAACGCCTGAGATGCGTGCGCCCGGCATGTGCCTTGCGAGCTCTGATGCGAGCTCTTCTTTGGTGTCTCCCAGTTGGCGGGACGTGGTGCGTAGGCGCTGCGCGAGCACACCGAGGAAACTCCAGAGCAACTTCACCGCAAGGTCGTGGTCTTTGCGAACGAGGTCAAAAAATTCTCGACGTCGAATCAATAGGAGCTGGCTGCTTTCGTCGCCGGACACGCTCGCGCTGCGCGGGGCTTTGTCAACGAGCGCCATTTCCCCAAAATGCTGACCGGGGCCCAATCGCGTAATGACCGTATCCCCGGAGTGAACTCGGACTCGACCGGTGAGTACGATGAACATTTGGTCGCCATCGTCGCCTTCTTCCACCACGTTGTCGCCCGCCTCGTAGTTGACCACATCGGTGATGTTCAGCACCTGAACGAGTTCTTGATAAGTGAGAAATCGAAATAGCGGCATTCGATGCAGTATTTCGAGCTTCAGGTTGACCTCGCGGGCGAACCGGTCGACTCCGGACTCGTCTCCCGGAACGCGAACCACGATTACCGTAATGTTGTCTTTTCCGCCGCGTTCGTTGGCGAGTTGTACAAGATGTTCGGTGAGACGGTCTTCTGCGACGTCCCCGAGAATTCGGGGCAGCTCTCCTTCTTCTAAGTAGCCGTGCAGGCCATCCGAACACAGGAGGAATTGATCGCCTGGCAGTACGTCGAAATCGAAGACGTCCACGTCTACGCTTTCGTACACGCCCACCGCGCGGGTGACGGCATTCTTATATTGGACCCGTTCGATTTGCTCGCGACTGAGCCGGCCTCGTTTGAGTAGCTCGTTGATGAGCGAATGATCTTCGGTGAGCTGATGCACGGAGCCCTGCCGGTGCAGATAGACCCGCGCGTCGCCCACGTGTCCGATGAATCCACGGTTGCCGACGATGAGGAGCGCGTCGAGGGTGGTGCCCATTCCCCGCTTGGTTTCGTCTTTGAGGCCGAGGGCATGCACGACCGAGCACGCCTGTTGCACGCTCGCTTCGAATAGGCGGAGCACGTCTTTTCGAGTGACCCCTCCGTGCCCCTTTTCGAATTCGAGGAGTGTATCGCGCTCTTTGGCGAGCGCGTCTCGCACCGTACGGGACGCCAAGGAGCTCGCGACCTCTCCTGCGGCGTGCCCCCCCATTCCATCGGCGACCACGAACAGGTTCAGTTTCTTGTCGACGAGGAAGCTATCCTCGTTGTGGTCCCGGACTTTTCCGACGTCGGTTGCTGGCCAAAATCGCAGGCCGTTGGTGGCGGGCATAGCGCCGTAACCCCTCTCAATATCAGCCAAATTGGTACTACGTAAGCCGGGTCCAGGTCAATCATCCCGTCCGCTGAGCTGTCCGCGGGGCGGGTGAACCTCCCGAGGCTACTGGTTGTGAGAGGGTGGAGGCAGCGTCGGCTGGGGCACCCGGTGGGAGCCTTCGTCGGCTAGCTGCAAGGCCTGGTCGATTCTCGTCGCGGCGTTGATCAGCCCAAGATGGCTAAACGCCTGGGGAAAGTTCCCGAGAACTTCCAGCGTGCCGGGGTCTACTTCTTCGGAAAGCAGGCCCAGGTGGTTCGATGCTTGCTCCGCGTGCGCTGTAAAAATTTCTTGTGCTTCGTCGATGCGCCCCGCCATCGCCAGCGCTTCGGCAAGCCAGAACCCGCAGAGCACGAATGACCCCTCCGACCCGTCTACTCCGTCGGTGGTTCGATAGCGATGCAGATAAGGTCCGGTTCCCAGTTCCTCCCGAACCCAATCGATGGTGCGAAGAATGCGCGGATCTTGAGGCTCCAAAAAACCGTGAATCGGGAGTAGCAGCAATGCTGCGTCAGCGTGGTCGTAGCCGTAGGCGGCCACAAAATGCTTCCCATTCGCGTCGAGCCCGTGCGTGCAGATGTCCGAATGCACCTTCACCGAAGCACCCAGCCACCGGCCCTGACATGCCGCATCGCCAAATAGAGGCGCAAGCTCGGCGCCGCGCCGAAGCGCGAGCCAACTCATGAGACGAGAGTGCACGTTGTGTCGAGGAGTGGCCCGCGGTTCCCAGATTCCGTGGTCCGGCTCCTGCCAGCGCCGCCGAACCGTCTCCACCACTTCGCGCATTCTTCGCCACGCGCGAACGGTAAGCGATCCTCCGCCGCGTTCATACACGTGCGCGGCATCGAGCAGCGCGCCGGCCGTGTCCAGCTGAACTTGTTCGCGCGCGTCGTTTCCGATGCGTACGGGTGCCGAGCCCGAGAATCCGCTCAGGTGGTCGAGAAGACGCTCTTTGGGAACCTGCCCGCCATCGATTCCATACATGATTTGCAAATCGACATTGTGTTCCAAAATGTCGCGCACGAAATGAAAGAAGTCCCGGGCCTCGCGCAGATACCCGATCGAGCTCGTGGCGTGAATCGCCATTGCGCTATCGCGCGTCCACGAATATCGGTAATCCCAGTTGCGTACCCCGCCCAGCCATTCCGGGAGCGACGTGGTGGGCGCGGCCACCATCGCGCCTGTGGGCGCGTACATCAACAGCTTCAACACCAACGCGGATCGCATGACGTGGTGTCGCCAGGGGCCGTCGTAGCGAAACGAGCGTGTCCAGTCGCGCCATCGATTTCGTGTCGCCCGCAAATGTTCGAACGGACGGTATGCGGAAATCGGTTCCGGCCTTGGCGCGTTCCAGCTCAGCACCATCCAGCGGCGCTCTCCAGAGCGAATGCGGAATCTTGCCTGCACGCCGCCGCGTTCGCAGGGCTCCCATTCCACGCCGCCGCTTAGTACCGCAGCGAGATTGTCGGTGCCGTGGCCTTTGGCAATCACGCCGTGTTTCTCTTGCTCGATTCGGGGAATCGTCGCGCCGTAGTCGAATCGCGGATCAAATATCGCGACCATATCGACTTGCCCTTCCACACATTGGACCCGGCGGTGGACTTCGTGAATCGACGAGCGTGGATCATCGGTCCACGGCATGTAGTCGGTGAGCCGGACCATGCCTTGCCCCGGTACCCGGAACAGAGTTTCTAGGACGTTCGTGTCCGGGTCGTAGCGTTGCAGGCTATCGAACGGATAGGACACTGGCCCGATCGATGTGCTGCCTCCTTTTTCCGGATCCAAAATCGCGCCGAAGCAGCTCGGACTGTCAAACCGAGGTAGGCACAACCAATCGATGACGCCATCAATGCGCACGAGCGCTGCGGAAAAACCGTCCCCGATGATTCCGCGTGCCCCGATGGGCAAGCGGTCACGATCGCTCGGTTTCCGGAAGACAAATGGATCGCTGAGTCGCTTGGCCGCGCTATATAAGTCCATCGAGTGATCGGTACGTTACCAGATTTGGACGCGCGTCGGCACGCATTCAAGACAAGTTTCGAAAAGGGGCCTGGCGCCGATGCTTGGAACGACGCCATCCGAGCGCGGCGCCGACCAAAAAGAGAAATGCCAGCAGACGAAACGGTGAGCCTCTTGGGACGGTGCGACCCGACATTGGGCTGCCCGGGACCGCGCTGCATAGTGGTTCGAAGAAATTTCCGGCCACCGGGTCCAGACACGCGCGCGGCATATCGCGAACGTTTCCCACTCCATCCACGGCACGCACCACCACACAAATGGGTTCTACGGCGTCTTCCCTGCTCAGCAGAAACGCCATGGTGAACAGATCGGTATTTGAGTTTCGTGCGCGGCTTCGCAGAACCGGGCCCGCCAAGTTCGTACCTCGTGTCTGGTACAGAAGATATTCAATACTGTCTGGTGCGCCGTCGTCGGTCGCCGGCGGAAACGACACGCTGATGCGAAATCCGCCATCCGGAATGTCGCATCCTTCCGGCACCTCGGTTGAGGAGGTGTCCGTAATGCGGTCCACTTGTGGCGGCTCGGAGTCGGTGCGGTCGCCGGTAGTAAACGAAAAATCGAGATCAAATCCGAATTGCCCGACGGCGCGCCCACGATACTCTGTCGATGCTTCGAACGGGGATGCGGGAACGAAAAACAAGACGTCGCCCGCGACTTGAATCTGACCCGGGACCGGCGCGTCGGTCGCGTCGAAAATCTCAAAACTATCTTCGGGAGAAGCCGCGTTCGAGCCTTCAAAATACTCGGGGGAGAATAAGACGCTCACGATCGCATTGAGGGTCACGGAGCGGGCGCGAACGGCGGGGGTAATTTCAAGCGGCCCTTGCTCCGTGGGCCGATCGCATTCGTCCTGTGCCTGCGCGCGCTCGGACGCCGCGATCACCAGAGAAAAAACCGCTGCTGCGCATATTGACGTGCGTCCAGTCATCGTGAGGTGCCGAGGGCCATCGGAGGCCTCAGCTCGGGAGCCGAGTGTAGCAGCCTCGTGCCCGACTGCCCGATGTGGTACGTAGAAACCATGGTTCTCGCGCAAGGTGAGGTCGACGGTTTTGTGTTGGCTTCGGTGGTTCACGACAACAAGGAGCCGGTGGATTCAGCCCTGATGCCGCTCGCGGGGCAGCGATGCGCTCAGGCGCTTGGTCGTTTGCGAGAAGCGGAACGAGCCATGCGTGCGCGCACGCTACGAACGATTACCGCCCGGATGCGCGGCCAGATCCAGCTTGAGCGGGTCCAAACTTTTCCTCCACGCGCGCGTGCGCTGCTCGCGACCGAGGTGCCGAAATCACTCGGTTCGGGTTGGCTTCGGGAAGCCGGACCCCCGCGCCGTGGCTTTCGGGCAACCGATGAATTGCGCGCGTTTGTGCGTCGCTGGAGTGCGGCGGCGGCGCTTCAAGCTCGCTCCGCCCGGGAGCGAGAGCGCCTACGGAGGATTCTGTGTCTCGGGTGATTCGAGGTTCCGGTCAACGCCGGGTGGTTCCTGCTTCGGTGGTGGATGCCAAGACCGAAGCAGAACAGATTCTCGAGCAAGCGCGAAGTGAAGCGGCCGAACTGGTCCGCGATGCAAAAGACCAAGCCGAGCAAATCCGCGCGCGCGCGGAGGAAGAAGGCGCCGCGCGAGGAAAAGAAGCGGCCGCAGCAGCATTGCTGGAAGCTGCCGCGGAGCGCGAAGAGGTGCTCGGTGCCGCGGACCAAGAACTCGCTGGGGTAGTGCTGGAGGCCGCGCGTCGCGTTGTCCGCCGCGAGCTTCGCATGTCGCCGGCGGATGTGTCTTCGCTGGTTGAGAGTCTTCTCGAACAGGTGCGCAGTGCGAAAGCGGTCGTCGTCTCCGTCCATCCGGACGATGTGGCGCGCGTGCGTTCTATCCTGGAGGCGCGCGCAGGAAGCGCAGAGGGTGGCTTTTCGGTGCAGGAAGATCCGACTATCGAGCCTGGCGGGTGCGTCATGACGTCTGAGCTCGGGCAACTCGACGCGAGAATTGAGACTCAGCTCGCGGCACTTGAGACGGCAATCACCCGTTCCCCATCGTCCAATGAGTAGCCTGGCGATATCGTGCGAGGTGTTTGCTTGAGACGGTGGGGCCTTCCGATTCTGCTGATGGTCGCCACGTTCTTCAGCACGCTCCATGTCGGCGCGCAAATGGTGCTCGGCGCAAACGACTATTCGCTGAGCGATATTTGGAGCGGCTGGGTATTCGCCGTACCGTTGATGGCCATCTTGATGGCCCACGAGTTCGGCCACTACATCGCGGGAAGGATTCATCGCGTCGATATTTCGCCGCCTTTTTTCATTCCTATGCCGTATTTCCTCCTCGGAACGATGGGGGCCGTGATTCGTATGAGAGGAGCGATTCGTTCACGAAATGCGCTCCTCGATGTCGGTGCGGCGGGCCCACTGGCAGGGCTCGTGGTGGCGATTCCGGTGCTCGCGTATGGCATCGCGACGTCGCCGGTGGAACCTTTGCCCGAGGCCGGCACGACCCACTACCTGATGGAAGGGCGGTCCCTCCTCTACTGGAGCTTACTTGTCGCGCTGAAGGGGCAGATCCCGAGCGGCTCGGACATTATGTTGAACCCCACCGCGTTCGCGGGTTGGGCCGGTCTGTTGATTACGATGATCAATCTGCTGCCTTTTGGTCAGCTTGATGGCGGGCACGTGGGCTACGCGCTGCTCGGCGTCCGGCAAGACCGCGTGTCGCGTGGTGTGCTTCGCGCGCTGCCAGTTCTCGCGTTCGGCGTAGGCCTCTACTATGGGATCCCGAGCTACTTGAGGGGCGCCGATGTCGAGACAATGGTGTCCGATTTCAGCGCGGGGGTGCAGTGGCTGGTATGGGGCGGAGTGCTCTTCGTGATGGCACTTTTTTCCGGATGGAAGCATCCTCCCACATCTCCCCAGCAACTTTCCGAGCGACGCCGCGCCGTCGCGATTCTAACCCTGGCCTGCTTCGCTCTACTTTTCATGCCTTCCTGGCTCCGGCTGCGGTAGGCCGTTTTGCCCAGGTGCCGCGGAGGTGATCCATTGGGCGACAAGGGCACCGGCCGCGAGCGACGAATCTCGTTCAAAACGCTTCCAATCTTTCTGCCCAGCGGAGCCGACAATATGCGTGACGCCGAGTACGCTCCCAAAAGGGGCGCCCATCAACGCGCAAGCTTGACCTACCGCGAATGCTTCCAGGTTCTCTGCGTCGCATCCGGTTTCGGTTGCTGCACAACCCGCGAGCGAGTCGTCCATTGTCGCAGACAGCGGGCTCGCTACGTCGGCAGAGAATACGCGACCCTGAGAGTTGGCGAGCGCCGCGCTGAGCGTGCGGTGCGCGTGCAGTTCGATCTGCATGGGGTCGGGAAATGCCGCACGCCCGCGCAGCGTAGTGAGGTCAGTGAGATGAATCCGCTGCGCCACGATAATGTCGTGAGGCTGGTAGTGCAGCTTGCCAGGGTACACCCCGCACGTTCCAATATGCATCACGCATTTGGGTCGTAGTTCGAGCAACCGCTTTGTGGTTGCGGTGGCCGCGGCGACAAGCCCGATACCCACGGTTTTTGCGGCGATACGTAGGCCATTCACGGTTCGGGCGAGTCCTTCGCCAAGCAGATCACGCAAGCCCCGCAGAGCAGGGGGATGAGGGCCGACGATCAATAGGTCGAGAGGATCACCATCGGTAGGTGGCAATCGATCGCTTGAGGGCCTGTCGTCTGCCCAATCCATCATCGAACGGATCGATGCCCGTGCACGCCCACAAGCCTCGTAGTATCCACGCGCAACGCGAACAGCAGAGTAAATAGGCGCCGACTGGTCGCGTGGTCCAGTTCGAAATCAGAGCACGTTCGCTTGATGACCCGCCCTGCACGATCGTGCGTTGCCTTCTTGGCCATATCGAGCGCTTCGAGACGGGTCACCGGACCGCTCCCGTCAACCGCTGCCATCTGACGAACGATGTCTACGTATTCCGTGTAGAGCGCGGCCAGCGTGTTGTGGGGAATCGCGCATTGAGCTACCGAATCGCCTTCTCCGTTTTGCAACTTGAGAACAAACTGTTGCTCTGTCATGACCACCGACAGCGACGAAGCATTGGGGTGAATCACAAGTTGCGGCGAACCACTGAGTTCGCGCATTGCCGCTTCCCATTCCGCTCGGCGCGAATCATTTGCCGACTGAATCGTCTGCGGATCGATATGCACCACAAAATCGCGTGGGGATGGCTCGTTCACTGGCCAAGGCTATCACACAGACGCCGGTGAGCGTCGATTCCCGCACGAGAGGCAAGCGAAAACGCGCACATTTCCATGTTTGGTGGTTGCTTCGGACGCGCCGACGAGTTTTCGGGCTATGGTGGACGCCGTGACCGACGACGGGCGAGAGATCGATCGAGGGCGCCTGGTGTATCGCTGGGATCTCGACAAGACGTATCTGAAGACTGAGTTCGACACGATTCGAGACCTGCTTCGAACGGCGTTCGAACCAGCATCGCGAAAACGCACCGTGCCAGGCGCGTCGGTCCTTTTGCGCGAACTGCGCGCGACCGGTCCCGCAGGCATCTTCATCCTGTCGGGAAGTCCCGAACAGATGAGAAGTGTGCTTGAGGCAAAGCTCCGTCTAGACGGGATACGGTGGGATCAATTCACGCTCAAGCCAAGCCTGCGCAACCTACTTCGCGGTCGCTTTCGTTTTCTTCGAGATCAGATTTCCTACAAACTGAGCGCGTTGATGAGAGCGCGGACGTCGGTCGATCCTGACACCGATGAGATTCTTTTTGGAGATGACGCGGAGGCGGATGCGTTTGTCTATTCTCTATACGCAGACATCAGCGCGGGAATCGTGGAACCGCAATCGCTGGTCGATGTTTTGGAGCGTGCGCGGCTCTATCCCGACGATATTCCGGAGCTCGTTCGGCTCGCCAGCCGGATTCCTCGGCGCGACGCGGTGCGGAGGATTTTTATCCACCTCGATCGGGTGTCGTCGCCCAACCACTTTTTCGTGTTCGGCCGACGGGTATGTCCCTTTTACAACTATTTCCAGCCGGCACTGGTATTGCTCGAAGACGGCGCCATCGAGCCGAGCGCCGCGCTCCGCGTGGGCGCGGAAATGGTAGTCTCCTATGCGTTTAGCCCCGACACGCTCTCCGCGAGCTTTTTTGAGTTGAGCCGTCGGTCCTATATTGGACCATCCGCTGCGCGGCGCATTCTTTGCGCCCGAGACAGCATTGTAGAAAGCACATTCAGCGCGAGCGCGCCGGTGCTCAGGGTGTTTTTAGACGAACTCGAGCGACGTTTTTCAGAGCTTCAGGAGCCGCTTCCAGTGGAACGAGTGCCCATCAACTACACCGAGCTCTTTGCCCGCGACCGTGCCCGGGCCCGAGCGGCTAGACTGCGGGCGACCTGGCGACGAGGATGAACGCGATGGGGATGACGCGCCACATGTCTCGACGTCGTTGACGCAGCGCGCTAGGGTAGAGGTATGTCGGGCGGTCGGAACCACTGTGGTCGAAACCACGGTGGTCGAAACCACGGTGGCCGAAACTACCACGGTCTCCGGAACTACCGCGGTGGCCGAAATCGCCGAGCAGCGCGATGGTGGTTGTGCGTCGATTCCGCTGCGCTGTGCTCTGCCGCCGTCTGCTCTGCTGCCGTCTTCTTGGGAGGATGTGGCGCGAAAACCGGGCTGTACGTTCCGGATACCGGCGTCGATGGTGATGAAGACTCCGGGATGGACGCCGCTCAAGTTGTGGAAGTGCCTTGCGTGGAGGTGCCGGCCGATGGTGGCCCGGTGCAAGTCGAGCTCAACGTTGAAGCCGAGGTCGGACGAGCGGATGTTGTGTTCCTGGTCGACACAACCGCGTCGATGCAAGACGAAATAGACCAGATTCGCCGCCAGCTGAGAGACCGTTTGGTGCCTGCGATTCGGGAAGAAATTCCTGATTCGGAGTTTGGCGTCGGCACGTTTGAAGACTTTCCCGTGCAGCCTTATGGGGACCCTCGGGAGGACGATCCGTTTACCCTCAACCTACCCATGACCGACGATGTATCGGTGGCTCAGGCCGCGGTGGATTCCATACGACTAGGCGACGGTCGCGACGCCCCTGAGAGCCAGGTAGAAGCCCTCTATCAGCTAGCCACGGGCGAGGGTTTCGCAGGGTTCATCCCTCCCGCTTTTGGGTGCCCTCGAGGCGGAGTCGGCTACGCGTGCATGCGCGTCGACGCGCTTCCGGTGGTGCTCTTGTTCACCGATGCCGAAATGCACAACGGCCCAGGTGGTCGCAATCCATACATGCGCATCACGCCGCCGCCCCACACCTACGGGCAGATGGTTGACGAAATCAATGCGATTGGCACCCGCGTCATCGGGTTCGATTCGGGGAACGGCGCGGCGGGGCGAGATTTGCGGCAAGTGGCACGAGATACCTCCGCCGTCGACGGCTCGGGCGACGAACTCGTGTTCGATATTGGCCGGCGAGGCGAGCGGCTGGGAACGGGCGTCGTGGATGCCATCCGCGCGTTCGCAAGCTCTGCGATTTTCGATATCGATGCATTTCCCAGCGACCCTGATCCGGGCGATGGCGTCGACGTGACCGAGTTTGTTGAAGCAATTACACCCGTATCGGCACGCCCAATGTCGGGCGTCGAATCGATCGATGTTGAGCTCGGGGTATTTCGCCGCGCGGTAGCGGGCACAACGTTGACGTTTCAGGTTGTGCTCCGGGCCGACGTGCTGATGCCGAGGCCCGAACCGCAGACGTTCGTGGTCGATATCGTGTTTCGTGGCGACGGCCGGACTGCACTTTCCCGTCGACCCGTGCAAATCGTGATTCCCGGGGAAGATGGTTCTGGATGCGCTGATGTGGAACAACGCTAGAGCAGTGGTCAGTTTGCCTGAGGGTCTGGCACCCAGACCCTCTCGTCGGGGTACGACCCCGCCGATTCACCCAAACTCCCCCGCCAGGAGGCACGTGACATGGGTTGCCACTGAGTTCGCGGGACGTCTTCATACTGCGAGATTTCGATCAGCCATACTGATCACTGCTCTATGGGATGCACCTCAACCTTTCAATCAACCAATCTGATCACTGCCAAAGTTATCGCCGCGGCCGCGGAGCGCTGGATTGGAGCTTGCGTTTCGTGAACATGTTTTCACTCTTTGTTCTGATGTGCGTCGGCAGCTTGGTGTGTGCGTGCGGCGCCAAGTCGGGTCTTCGCGTTGACGGGGACGCCGGCGATTCTCGTGCAGAAATTCCGGCTCCCGAGGGCGACGTACGGGTCGATGCCAACGAGCCGATTTGCATTGCTGTTCCGAATGGGGCGCGGCGGGTGCAGGCATCGATCACCACCAACGCGCGGCTGGCGGTTGTGGACTTGGTTTTTGCCCTTGATGCGAGCGGAAGCATGGTCGACGAAATCGAAACCATTCGCGCTCGACTGCAGGACCGAGTGGTTCCCGGCGTCCGAGAGGCGCTACCCGACGCTGCCTTTGGGCTCGCGCTGCTCGGAGAGTTTCCCGTGGCGCCCCATGGGTCGCGGGGCGTTCAGCCCTACGAGTTGCGCGCTCCGGTCGACACGGATCCACTGCGTGTACAGGCTTCTCTCGACCGGATTCCTTCTTGGGGAAACGCCGACGAACCTGAGGCTCAGATTGAGGCGCTCTATCAGCTCGCGACTGGAGACGGTTTGCTGCCGTGGATCGAGGCAGCCGTGGGTTGTGCGCGAGGAGGGACCGGCGGCGCCTGTTTCCGTCGCGACAGCTTGCCCGTCATGATGCTCATCACCGATGCGCCTATGCACAACGGACCTCCCGGCGTGCCGCCAGAGGAGCCTTATGCGTTCGTTGGCACGAACCGAGGCCCACATTCGTACCAAGAAGCCATCGATGCCTTGCGAAGAGCTGGGGCGCTGGTCGTGGGCTTGGGGGCGAGCGACCGAGACATGATATCGCCGCTCGAACATTTGCGCGCGATCGCGCGAGACACCGGAGCCCTCGACGATGAAGGAAACGAGCTCGTGTTCGATATCGGCCGGCGAGGTCAGGCAATCGGCGACGAGATTGTCGCAGCGGTGGAGCGTCTCGCAGAAGGTGTGCCGCTTGACGTGGATGCAAGGGTAGAAGACATCCCCGGAGATTCCGTCGACGCTCGTGACATCGTTGCATCCATCGTTGCGCGTGCCGCAGAACCTTCGACCAACATCGACCGAATTGAAGGCGAACGTTTCGTTGGAGTTCGTCCTGGTACTCGGCTTTCCTTCGAACTTACCTTCGATCTTCGCGACGTGCCGGCCGACGTCGTCCGATTTGCGGCGCGGGTCGTGTTTCGTGCGTTTGGACGGAGCCGAATCGGCGTACAAGACGTCGTGGTGCTGCTCGGACAGTCGTGCGACGTTGCTGGGTAGCTAGTTGTTGAGCTGTTCGTCGGCTCCAAACGACTCGTCGAGATGAGCGATGGTTTCTTCCGCCAGCTGTCCGATAGTCGTTTCAAACTCGTCCTCCAAATCGGGGAGTGATACGACGCGCGGGTCGGTTGTTAGCGGTGCGAGCACATCAATGGCGCTTGGGTCTCCCAGCTGCGCCAAAGCTTCGATTGCGGCACCGACGACACCTGCCGCGGGCGAGGAGAGGAAGCGGCGGAGCAAGGGGAACGCACTTGGCTCGACGATTTCGACCAAAATCCAAGGGAGCTCTTCCATAGCCGGGCCCGTTGCTTTTTTCTCGAGGCACCGCTCGACGGCCCGCGCGATCTCGACATAGCGCTCATGTGCGACGTCGAGCACAGCTTCTCCAGCGGCGACCCGTACGCGCGGGTCCTCATGGTCCAGAATCTGAATCAGCGAATCCGCCATTTGCGGGCCCGGCACCTGCGCGCAGAGGTCGGCAAGGCGCTCCAAACGAGCCGTTGATTCTTCGTTATCCGAAAGCGCATACGCGTCATCGACTGCCTTCGCGAGAGCCGCGGCCACGTCCTCATCGTGACCGTCGTCGCCTGGTGCGAGCAAACTACGCTCCGCGGTTCTCAGGGCTCGATCTGCATCGAAGATTGTCTCGAGGTATTGTTGGATGGCCACGTCCACACCCTTGAGGCACGGCGTCCGCCGTGTCAACCGAATCGCAGTGTTCAATCGAATCGCAGTGTTCAATCGAATCGCAGTCGTCAATCGAATCGCAGTCGTCAATCGAATCGCAGTCGTCAATCGAGAAGCGCGACCGCGGCTGAGCGCGCGCCAAGCAATCCTACTTTCGGGTCCATCACCACTTGCACGCGCATCTGCTGAAGCAATGCGGACATTCGGCCCTTATTCAGAAACGCCTCGAGGAATAGGCCGTTTTTCAGCCGTTCAATCATCTTCGCGGCGATTCCACCGGCGACGAAGATGCCTCCCCAGGGCAGCGTCTTGAGCGCGAAGTTGCCGGCCTCTGCGCCATACGCTGCCACAAAAATATCGAGTGTGCGTTCGCTGGCAGGGTCCGTTCCCGCGTCCGCGGCCCGGTGGATAATTGCGGCAGGGTCTCCTCCGCTATCCACTGCCTGCCGGATTTCGGGGTTGATGTCGGTAAGTTTTGCGTCGCAGACGTAGTCGTAAATCGCCGCCAAGCCGAGTCCGGAGACCACGCGTTCTACCGACACGCGTTTGTGACGCGTCATCAGAAACTGAAGCAGTCCAACTTCGTCTGGCGTGCGCGGCGCGAAATCCACGTGCCCACCTTCAGTGGGCAGTACGATGGTGCCAGACGAGGAAGGCACGCACACCGCTTCTCCAAGCCCAGTTCCCGCGCCCAAGATGGCGACCGGCCCGCTCGGTTCCACGGGGTTATCCTGCAGTCGGACTAGGCCGTCGTCGTCAAGCTCAGCTACACCGAGCGCGACCGCGTGAAAATCATTGAGCAGCTGCGCCTTCGAGATACCCAAATCGCGTTCGACGCTGCGGGCGTCGATGTGCCACGGGAGGTTGGTGGTTTTCGCGGTATCCCCGACCACCGGCCCGGCGATTCCAAACGCCGCCGCGTCTGCGTGATCTTCCTTGAGAAACGCTCGCGCAGTGTCCTCCAAGCTGGGAAAATCTGCACTTGCGAATTTTGTAGAACGAACTTCATGAGCTTCACCCTCGCGAACGTCGTAGAGCGCCAGCCACGTTTTGGTTCCGCCGATATCTCCAGCCAAGATACGCATGGGCCGAACCATTCGCGCAGGATCGGCGGGCGTCAAGCGCCTAGCTCTGGTACACCTCGGAGATGCGTATACTCGGGGTCGACGCGGGGCAGCGGCGCATCGGGCTGGCTTGGTCGGCCGACGACGGGGTGGCCACGCCGTATGCCACGGTGGCCGCCGACCGAACGGAGCGCGCGAGCGCGGAGTGCGTCCAGGCGCGTGTTCTCGACCTGGGCATCGAGCGCATCGTGGTGGGGCTTCCGTTGCACCTGAACGGAACCGAAGGAGCCGCGGCAACCCGTGCCCGAGCCCTCGGCGAGGCGCTCCGTGAGGTGTTCGAGATTCCCGTGGACTACTGGGACGAGCGACTCACCACGGCGAGTGCCGAGCGCGGACTCAGAGATATCGGGGTCCGGGCTGCGCGTCGTCGTGAAGTGGTGGATCAATCCGCGGCCGCGCTGATTTTGCAAGGTTATCTAGATTTGAAAGCAGCAAACACGTGGCAAGCACATCCAAGCGAGCTTCCGGCCGCAAGCGTCGTTCCCGCAAAAAGACCACGACGAAAAGCACGGGGATAATACGCGTCCTCGCGTATGTGCTCGGGCTGGGTTTGTTCGCCAGTATTGGTGCCGCGGCGTGGTTGATGTTGAGCTACCCCAATCGGCCGGCAAACGGGCCGCGGCGTAGCTTCGCATTTTCCGTGCGCGCTTCGGCGGACATTCAAAGCGTAAGCCGTTCTTTGGCCCATGCTGGAGCAGTCGAGTCTCCCTGGCTATGGGCGGTATACATGCGCGTCATTGGGGCTGATCAGCGCTTGCGACGAGGGGCCACGGTGATGTTGACGGGACGGCTGACGCCTCGGGATGTGGCTCAGCGGGTGGCCCATGGGCTCGGCCCGACCTGGGTGCGGGTGACCATTCCGGAAGGGTCGACCATGTTCGATATCGCGGAGCGCCTAGCGCAGCATCGTGTCTGTCCCGAAGACGAGTTCGTCGCGGCCGCACGCAGCGCAGAGCTTCTCACCCTGGTCGACGCGCCTCGCGTATCCCTCGAAGGATACCTTTTTCCAGACACCTACGAGTTTCGAGAGGACACGCCGGCTGCGCTGGTTGTCGAGCGCATGGTTCGCAATTGGAAACGGCGACTTGACGAATGGCTGAGCAACCATCCTCAAGCGTTGACGTCGGTGGCCGATCTGGAGTGGAGCCTGCACGACGTCGTCACCTTGGCATCCGTCGTGGAAAAAGAAGCCGCGGTACGAGAAGAGCGCGCTACGATCGCCGGCGTATTTCTCAATCGACTCAGGTCCGACTCGTTCCTCCCGCGCCACCGCTTGCAAGCCGACCCAACGGTTTCCTACGGCTGCCGTGCGGAACCGGCGCAGGCTGCATCCTGCGCAAACTTTGCCGGCACCATCACCCGCGCCATGCTCGACGACGACCGCAATCGCTACAACACCTACCGCCACGCCGGATTGCCTCCCGGCCCGATTTCGAACCCTGGGCTATCCACTATGCAGTCGGTGCTGATGCCTGCGAAGCACGACTACCTCTACTTCGTCGCCCGCGGCAACCGCCGCCACACCTTCAGCGCCGACCTTAGAAACCACAATCGCGCGGTAAGAAAAATGCGCGGGCGATGAGGTGCGGATACACGTTCTAGCGAAGGAACGAAGTTGTTGCCGAGGTAGGACGGGACGGCAAGGCGAACACCGCGCGCCACAAGGGCAATCGCGCAGGCGCGGTCCATGCTCGGCGGAGGACACGGCCGTCGTCGAGGGAAAACTCTGTGATCAGCGATACCCGACGGGGAACTCTGCGGTTGCCCCAATCCGGAGTGACTTCGACGAACGCGATCGCTCCGCTGATCGGAGCTCCCGGATCGAGATGTTGAAGTTGATCCAGCGCCACGGAACGGAGCAACTCATCCGCCCGATGCGCAGGTACCGAGCGCGCGCGGGTCTGCAGCGCGTGCCCTGAGAACTCGGTACGCGTCGGTTGAAGCGACCGAACCAAATCCGGATTGCCCAGCTCCTCGCACCCGAACAGCAAGAGCATGCCGAGTGCCAACAACCAGGGCTGAAGGGCCTGGAACCGCAGCCCCCTTGTTCGCGCGGGAGCGAACCGTGCCGGTCCCCCGACCCGCCGCCGTTTGCATCGTGTCGTTGTGGGTGCTTCGCGCATCAGCCTGCCAACATGGTCGGCGGACCACGATACCAACAAACAGTCCGGTCGCCACTGTGTTGTCTGGAGGGTTTGAGGCAAACCCTCCCCCACGCGGGTACAACCCGCGCGGGACCCCCACCCGACTCCGGCCGCTTCGCGTCCGCCCCACCGCGTAGCGGCGGGGCCCCAGTCAGTTCACCACCACGTAACCCGGTCACGTGGTTCTTGGCGGGGGAGTTTGGGTGAATCGTCGGGGTCGTACCCCGACGAGAGGGTCTGGGTGCCAGACCCTCAAACAACAAAGCGGCGGGGCCCCAGTCAGTTCACCACCACGTAACCCGGTCACGTGGTTCTTGGCGGGGGAGTTTGGGTGGCTGTGTTGTTCGGAGGGTTTGGGGCCAACCCTCCCCCCACGGAATACGATTCCGCGGGTCCCCCCACCCGACTCCGGCCGCTTCGCGTCCGCCCCACCGCGAAGCGGCGGGGCCCCAGTCAGTTCACCACCACGCAACCCGGTCACGTGGTTCTTGGCGGGGGAGTTTGGGTGAATCGTCCGGGATCGTATCCCGGGCGAGAGGGTTTGGGTGCCAAACCCTTAAGGAAATCAGCTCAGAACATCGAGTGTATATCCGCCGTCGCGCGACGAGTATCCGGCCACGGATTTCAAGAGCTCGTCGGATTCTCGCTCCATTTCATCGAGGCGAGGCCAAATTCGGCGACCGGCGAGTTCCGCGAAACCTGACGCCAAGTCGATTTCGCGTCGGGCGCCTTCTTCTCCGCGTTGCTCGATGGCCCGCGTGGTTCGCGAGAGTACTGCGGTGAGCGCGTAGAGATCGATAGCGACTTCGGCGATACGTCGTTGCACAAACTGTTTTTCGGCGATGTCCTTGCCGTGTTTTCTCAGCACGCGATCGGTTTCGCGCGCGAGCGCCGATACCGCGTTCTGAAAAAGCACGGCTTCCTTGCTGAGCACTGGGTGAACGCCTCCAAATCGTTCTCGCCCCAGCGCGCTGCGCGCGCGTTGAATGGCGAAATCGCTGAGTACACCAAAGCCTTTGATCGGCTCCCGGATCGCTCGTGCAACTTCGGTGAGCTGCGCGCCGGGGCCTTGAATGCCAGCAAGAGCGATGAACGCCTTCAGGATTTCGTTGGTCCCTTCGAAAATCAGATTGATGCGTGCGTCTCGGAGCATTCGTTCGTAGGGGTACTCCGTCATGAACCCAATACCGGCCGCGATTTGCAGCGTTTCGTTGACCACCATCCAGTAGGTCTCGGAGCCAAATACCTTGCAGATCGCGCTTTCCAGTGAGTAGTCGGGAACGCCGCGGTCGATGAGACCGGTGGTCAAATACGTCATGCATTCGAGCGCGTACGTCTCGCATGTCATGCGGGCAAGCTTCTCCTTGATCATGCCAAACTCGCCGATCGGGCGCCCGAACGCTTTCCGTTCGTTGGCGCGCTGAGACGCCATCTGAATCAGTGTCTTGCATCCACCCAAACACCCCGCCGCGAGACCCAGCCGACCGTTGTTCAACACTTGCATCGCGACCTTGAACCCGCGCCCTTGCTCGCCGAGCACGTTGCTGAGCGGGACTCGGGTATCTTCGAAGTAGAGCGCGGTGGTGGAAGACCCCCGAATGCCCATTTTTTCTTCATTGGGCCCGCTGGTGACCCCATGGTCGCGCTCGACGATCAGCGCGGTGATGCGAGGTTTGCCGCCATCCGAGCTGGTTCGCGCGAACACCGTGAAGACGTCGGCGAACCCACCATTGGTGATCCAAATCTTGTTGCCGTTGAGCACATATCCTTCGCCGTCGGGAGACAGTTCGGCGCGGGTGGCGATCGATGCCGCATCGCTGCCCGCTCCCGGTTCGGTCAGCGCGAAGGCGGCGGTCCACTCCCCGGTGGCGAGTTTGGGCAGGTAGCGTTTCTTCTGATCGTCGGTGCCCAGCAGCACGATCGCCTTGAGGCCGATGCTTTGGTGGGCGCCGATGGTCACCGCGAGAGAGGCATCGATGCCCCCGAGTTCCTGCATCACCCGCGCGTACGCCGTGTTCGACAGCCCGAGCCCGCCGTACTCTTCCGGAATCGACATGCCAAAGAGCCCGAGCTCCTTCATCCCGTTGAGCACATCCTCGGGAATCTCGTGCTCGCGGTCGATGCGCGCAGGGTCTACTTTCGTATCGGTAAAGCGCTTCACGTTGTCGACGATCATGCGGACGGTGTCGCGCTCGTCGCCGCTCATTTCGGGGTAGGGAAGCACCATCTCCTCAGCGATCACGCCGTGGAAGAGTGCTTTCATGAAACTGTGTTCGTCGTTCATGCCGTATCCTCGTCTCGCGACCAATCTACTCGCGGCGTCAAACTATCACAACAGCCATGAAACACACGGGAACAGCCGCGAATCACCGAGATCGACCAGATCGACGAAGCTTCGTGAGAAAGGTTGGCTTCGCGCCCGCATGGAGCGCGCTCGCGACGCTGGCGGCTTGCGGATTGGCGTGGCCGTTTGTGGTGGACGATGCGTTCATCATCGCGCGCTACGCGCGCCACATCGCGCAAGGAGCGGGCTACGGCATGAACCCCGGCCAAGCGTCCGATGGAGTGACTGCGCCGCTCTGGTTGGTGCCTGCGCTTCTCGTGGAGATGATGCCGGTGGGTCCAATTCTGAGCATCGACGCGATGACGGCGATGAAAGCGGTGGGGCTTGGGTGCGCGGTCATCGCCACCGGCGCTGCCGTGTATACGATGCGGGGCTGGCACGGTCCAAGAGCGGCATGGGCCACGGGCGCGATATTGGCGGTACAGACATCCGTAGCGGCGTGGGGTGTAGCGGGGCTCGAGACCGGCGCGGCGATATTGCTCGTCGTGGCGGCGATGCGCGGAGCGCTGTCCGATGCGCCGAGCGGCGGAAGTCTAGGCGTCAGTCTCGCCGCGCTTGCCTGGCTGCGCCCCGAGTCGCTCGCGCTCGGTGCGGCGCTGGTTGTCGCCATGTCGCTTCGCCATCGGAGTTCGGCGATGCGCGCGGTGGTGATTTGGATGGCTGGCGTTGCCGCGTTGGTGGCATTCCGTCTCGCGATGTTCGGCAACGCGCTGCCGCTTAGTTTTTATGCGAAACCTGCCGACTTGGTAGAGGGCACGAGCTATGTCGTGCGCGGTGTCTTCGCCACGTCGGGCGGCGTAGGCCTCGTGGCGGCGCTCGTCTGGGGGCTTCGAGGATGTTTCCGTCAGCGTGCGATGGCCTGGGCATTGATCGCACATCTCGCCGCCGTGGCTTTTGCAGGAGGCGATTGGATGCCCAGTTTTCGTTTGCTCGCGCCGGCGCTTCCGATCTACGCGGGCTTGTTGGGCGCGGTCGCGGTAGGCGGTTCGCGTCCGTTCTCGAGGTTGCGGTTTGTGTGCATGGTCGTCGCTGTGTTCGTTTCGGCGACGGACTTTGCACTTCAGCTTCCGAGGATTCGCGCCACTGCAGAGCCGCGGCGCGTTGCAGGTGCGCAGCTCGCCGCGCGACTACAACGGTACTCGACCGTGGCGATGGTGGATGTAGGGTTCCTCGGCTGGAAGAGCGGCGTCGAAGTGGTGGATTTGGCGGGGCTCACCGATCCGGTGATCGCGCGCGCAAAAGGCGGGTATCTCGCCAAGCAGATTCCGGTTGGCTACATGGAGCAGCGCGCCCCGGACGCCATCCTCCTTCACAGCGCTGAGGTTCCCTCAATAGAGACGGTCGCCGAGACGCGCGCGGGGAAGGTGACAAGACTCCGGTCGCTGGCCGGCTTTCCGGTCGAACGACAAATCGCCTCGTGGCCGTGGACCCGGCGGCACTACATCGTGGCGGGCGTATATCCGTACGCGCCGGGCTACTACTACGTATTGCTCACCCGCGCGGAGGCCACCTCCGACGCCGACACCGATTCAGAATCACACGCCGAATCGCCTAAATCAGCGTTCGCTGCGCGCTGCCGCCTTGACCTTGGCGCGTAGCTTCTTGGCTGGCCTCAGTCGATCCACCGCGGTTTGCGGGACGACGTTGGCTTCTGGAGCCGTCTTTTTCCCGTCGGGATCGACAAACGTGAGCCGTCCGAATCGCTCAGGAACGTGGAAATCGTTTTCGAGGGGAGGGGACCAGCTTGCCGTCCGCATGGCGCCGTCTTTTCGAATGTCCATCACAAAGAAGTTGATGCGCCATTCGTCGCCGACGTTTGGCTTGGAGGCGGGCGGACCGCCGCGGGGAGTCAGCGCTTCCCAAGGCACGCCGATTTCCGCTACGTAGCCTTTTTCGACCGGACGGTCGCTGGGTTTGTCGCTATGGGCCGCAACCCGCGCGTCGATCTGGCTGCTCCAGGCCACGTGCCCGAAGGGCTGCGGTTTGCGGCGCGAATCGTAACGCGTGTCAAAGCTCACCCCCGTGGGAGCCACTTGAATCTCAAAGTAGTTTTTGCCGTCGCCGTCGGGGTCGATCATGATTTCGACACAGTCCTGTTCCCACAGATGGTCGTCGGGTTTTTTGAAGTCGCTGCGGATGAAATCGTCGTTCACGTCGAACCCGATGTAGAGGTATCGATCGTCCCAAGCGAGTTTGACGCTGGCTTGAAACTCGGCGGGTGACCCATCGCCTGGCCGAACCAAGGGGCCGAGCTCTTGGGCTGCGGCCCACGTGGCTTCGGCGAGGTCGCCGTTGATTTTCATTTCGTCTTTCGGGCGCGCCGCGCGCGCTTGTCGAACAGGAACTTCGCTGGGGCTTTTTTTCGCACGGGTTAGCGGCACCACCAACGCCCGCGCGCGGTTTTCTCCGTCGCTTGGCCCGCGCGTCACCTGCAAGCGATGGGGCCCGTTCCAGACGCCGACGTGGAATGTCGCGGAGGAACCTTTCCAATCGGCCGGCAGCAAGATGCTTTGACGGTCGCGGATGTACTCGCCCGCTTTCCATTGCCCCGGCTGATAAAGGCGCCGAATCAACCCGTCGCTGTCTGCGTTAAGTTGCGACGAGCTCCCTTTGGCGTCCAGATGCGTGAAGAGCTTCCAGCCCTGTTCGAGCGCGCGCGATGCGCGCCAATGCCAAGTCACGCTGCCTCTTCTGCCTGGCGTCCAGGTGCCCGGGGATATGTCGTATCCAATGAGCTGGATTTTGTCTTCGAACGAAATATCGAGCGGATGTTGAGGCTTGCTTCGTTTCTTCGATACGAAGGGCTCGATCTGAGCTTGTTCGGACGAGGTGAGCCCCTTATTTTTTTCCACGCAGCCGGCAACGGCGGCAGCGCTCATCAGCGCTGCGCCCAAACCGATGATGCCCAGGCTACTGATGCCTAGGCCACTGATGCTCAGGCTACTGATGCCTAGGCCACGAATACGTTGGCGGGACACTATTTTCGTCCCTTCCGGCGCGATTTCTTCTTCATTTTACGAAGCGCTTTCTTCTTGTTCTTATCCATCGGCTTTCGTTTGACGCCCGACGAAGACGCCTGACCGCCCGATTCGGCCACCGCGGCTTCGAGCAATGACTCCGCGAGATTGGCCATCATCGGATTGTTCTCGAGACCTTCGGCGCTGACCACTTCGCCCAGGCGCCGAGCGGCGGCCATTTGCTTCATGCCGGGTATTTTGGAGAGCATGCCGGCCTGAGAGCCGATGTTGCCCATCATTTGCTTCATGAACAAGAAGCGTTTGAGCAGGTCAACGAGCTCCTGCTTGGTGCGGCCGGAGCCTTTGGCGACGCGGTCGAGTCTCGATGGCTGTTTCGAGAAGAGCTCGATGTCCGCGCGTTCGCCACGCGTCATGGAGCTCACCATGGCCTTGGTTCGGCCCAGTTCCTTATCGTCGATCTGAAACCCTTCAGGAACGCTGTCGGCGAAGAAGGGGAGCTTCTCGAGAATATCCTGCAAGGGCCCCATCGACTGCAGGGCTTCGATTTGCTCGAGAAAATCGTCCAGAGTGAACTGCCCCTGGAGCATGCGCTTGGCGTCGCGTTCGGCCTTGTCTTCGTCGAGGACGCCTTCGAAGTCTTTCATCAGGCCGACGACGTCGCCCATGCCCAAAATGCGGCTCGCCATCCCATCGGGGCGAAACGCTTCGAGCTTGTCGAGGCCTTCTCCGAGGCCAGCAAACTTCACGGGAGCTCCGGTGACATCGCGAATCGAGAGCGCCGCGCCGCCTCGGGCGTCTCCGTCGAGCTTGGTAAGCACCACGCCAGTCAGTCCGAGCCGCTCATGAAACGATTTGGCAGTTTTGACGGAGTCTTGCCCGATCATGGCGTCGACGACGAGGAACACATTTTGGGGGCGCACGCGCCCCTTGATGTCGTCGAGCTCTTGCATGAGCGGCTCGTCAATGGCGAGGCGCCCCGCGGTGTCATAGATAATCGTGTCGCGCTTGAGCTTCCGCGCCTGAGCGATCGCGCGCTCACAAATATCGAACGGTCGCCCGCCAGGAATCGCGAACACGGGAACGTCGATGCGCTCTCCGAGCACCTGAAGCTGTTCGATGGCGCCAGGGCGCGCCACGTCGGCCGCGACCAGCAGAGGTTTTTTGTTGTGTTCGCGTTCGAGCAAGCTCGCGAGCTTGGCGGCGCTGGTGGTCTTACCCGACCCCTGCAGGCCCACCATCATGATGCCGGTGGGCGTTGACTTGCTGCCGAATTCGATGGGCGGACCGTCGAACGACATCATGCGCTCAAGCTCGTCTTGGCAGATCTTGATGAACTGCTCCGCCGGCCCGACCTGAATCTTTCGCTTCTTCGATTTGCGGGTGGTCTCTACGACCTGTCCGAGCGAAGCGTCTTTGACTCGGGCGAGAAACTGTTTGGTGACGTTGAACTCAACATCGGCTTCGAGCAGCGACAGCCGCACATCGCGGAGCGCCTGATCGATATTGTCTTCGGTGAGCTCGGTGACCCCCGCGAGCCGATTGCGGGCGGTGCGAAACCCTTTACTCAGCGTCTCAAACATGGCTCAGCGTCTTCCCGTAGGCTCTGGTCAGATAGTGCTCGGCGTCCTCTGTGCGTAGAGTTCTCGCCCGGAATTGCGCTGGCGTAGCATGCACAAAAGATGCCGCGCAAGGTCGCCCGGGCTGCCTTCGCAGCCTTGACCCGACTTTGGCTTTGGGACCAAGGTGCATGGCCATGACCCAAGCGCTCTTGCCCAACGTCTCCGGAGCATCGGCGAGCCCTGCTGCTGCCCCCGCCAGCATGCCCCCGCCCGGCGACCCTTCGGCGCTGTTCATCGTGGACATCAGCTCCTACATTTTTCGCGCGTACCACGCGCTGCCGCCTCTTTCGACGAGCGGCGGCGAGCCTGTGCACGCAGTCAAGGGCGTGGCCGATATGCTGCTTCGCCTGATTAAAGAGCAACAGCCCGCTCGACTCGCGATCGCCGTCGACGCGCCGGGCCCGACCTTCCGCTCCGAGCTCTATCCTGAATACAAAGCGACGCGAAAAGAAACGCCGCCTGACCTTCGGCAACAAATCGAGCGCGTGCATGACATGATCGCGGCGTGGGGCATCGCCTCGCTCGAGTGTCCAGGGTTTGAAGCCGACGACGTGATCGCGAGCGCGGTCCGCCGCGGCCGCGAGCGGGAATACACCGTGATCATCGTCAGCGCCGACAAGGATTTGCTCCAGCTAATCGAGCCGGGCGTCCTGATGTACGACAGCATGCGCGAGCGGGTGTACGGCGAAGCGGAAACCATCGAACGCATGGGTGTGCCCCCCGGGCAGGTGCGCGATTTGCTCGCGCTGATGGGCGACAGCTCGGACAACATTCCGGGCGTTCCTTCGGTCGGCAAGAAGACGGCCGTTCAACTGCTTTCCCAGTTCGGAGATATGGACGGGGTGTACGCCCAGGTGGAAGAGATTTCGCGCAAAGCGCTGAAAGCAAAACTTATCGAACATCGAGCGCAGGCCTTCTTGTCGCGTGATTTGGTGTCGCTCAAAACCGACTTGGAGTTTGAGTTCGCCGAAGAGCGCCTTCGCATCAACGCGACCAGCCCCCCCGACCTGCGGAAGCTTTTCGCGGAGCTGGAGTTTACCCGCGCCTTGGCCCAGCTCGAGCCTGCGCCCGCCGTTGAAGGACATTACGGCCTCGCGACGGACCCCGAAGCGGTGCTTGCGACGCTCGCGGCAGCGCACGAATCGAGCGAACTCGCCATCTTCAGCGTGCTCGATGGAGACCACGCCTCGCGCGCGCCGATGCTCGGAGTTGCGCTTTGCCCGACCGAAGGCACGGCCTGCTACCTGCCGCAAGTTGCAGACCGCCCCGAGCTTCTCGAGCTCCTTCGTCCCACCCTGGAAAACTCGCTCTTTCCGAAGTTTGGCGACGCCAAACGAGAGATCGCGGCCTTCGCCGAGCTCGGCATCACGCTTCGAGGCCTACGCTTCGACCCCACCATCGCGAGCTACCTGCTCGACCCCGGGCGGCATGCCCACGACATCGCCGACGTGAGCCGAGCCGAGCTCGATGCAGAGCTGTCTACCGTCGCCACGCTACTCGGCAAAGGGCGAGATAAGAAAAAGAGCCTCGCCGAAGTACCTGTCGCGGAGCTGGGCCAGTTTGCCGCCGAGCGGGCCGATTACGTACTGCGCTTGTCTCATGTACTTCGCGACCGAATGACCGCGCCGGCCTTTCGCGAGCTTTCCGAACAGCTCGAGCTTCCCCTCGCGGAAGTGCTCGCGCTGATGGAGCGTACGGGCGTGCGGATCGATGCCGACCTCTTGCGGTCGATGAGCGAACAAGCCGCGCAAGAACTCAGCGCCCTCGAAGCGAAGTGCACCGAGCTCGCCGGCCAAGCGTTCAACGTAGCCTCGCCGCGGCAGCTCGAAACGATTCTCTTCGATGTGCTCAAGCTGCCTGTCATCAAAAAAACCAAGACCGCGCGGTCTACGGATCAACAAGTGCTCGAAGATCTCACCGAGCATCACCCGCTGCCCGCCGCGATTTTGGAGCATCGCCAGCTCGCCAAACTCAAAAGCACCTATCTCGATGCGCTGCCTCGACAGGTGCACGAGCAAACCGGACGCATTCATACCCTCTTCAACCAAGTCGTCGCGGCGACGGGCCGGCTCTCTTCGAGCGACCCCAACCTGCAGAATATCCCCATTCGCACCGAGCTCGGCCGGCGGGTGCGTGACGCGTTTGTGCCCGAGCCGGGCTTCGAGATGATGAGCGCGGACTACTCCCAAATCGAACTGCGTGTGCTCGCCCATCTGAGCCAAGACCAAGAATTGATCACCGCCTATCGCGACGACCTCGACGTGCACGTACGCACCGCGACGGCGCTCTTTGAAATGGAAGAGCACGAAGTCGATCGCGCGATGCGGGGGCAAGCCAAGACGGTGAACTTTGCGGTCATCTACGGGCAAACGCAGTTTGCCCTAGCCCGCAACCTCGGCATCGAGCGGCGCGAAGCCAAGCGATATATCGACGCGTTCTTCGCGCGCTACGCCGGCGTCAAACAGTTCATGGACGAAGTGGTGGAGCGCGCCCGCGAGCAAGGGTACGTTGAAACCATGCTCGGGCGCCGCCGCGCTCTGCCAGACATTCGCAGCCGAAACCCCCACCTGCGCGCCGGCGCCGAGCGCATCGCCCGCAATACGCCCATTCAAGGCACCGCCGCCGACATCATGAAACGCGCCATGGTCCACGTCGCGCGCGAACTCAAACGCCGCCGCGCCCGCAGCCGAATGGTGCTCACGGTGCACGACGAACTCGTATTCGAACTCCTCCCCGAAGAAAAAGAATCGCTCGCCTCCAAAATCAAAGAACTCATGGAACACGCGCTCGAGCTATCAGTGCCGCTCGTCGTCGACATGGGCTTCGGGCCCAACTGGGGCGCGGCACACTGAGTTGGACTAAGAGAAGGTCGAACCAAGAGTAGATCGAAGACGACATGGGTCGCAGTTTTTAGAAACCCAGGGAGGTGGCTTGTATGCATTGGTTGCGTGTACGCCTGGGGGCGAACGAGCTCGGCGAGGACGAACATGGATATTGAACAAAGAGGTCACTCTGAAAGAGTCTGCTTGAGCGACTGGGTCGCGAAAACTATCGAGGCTCCGGTCGGCTTTGCACGATTTTGAGCAGCGCCATCGCTCTTGAAAGCCCCACAAAATATGGTACGCGAACAGACAGATGTACCGAGATTTGCTCCGATGCCGTCGTTTGCGCCGTAGTTTCGTATCGAGCTTTTCAATATTCGCGCTCCTGACGTCCGGATTGACACTTGGGTGTGCCGCACAGTCCGGTGACGTGGACGAAAGCCGCGAGGAGAAGCAAGTGTTCATTCGACGCGGCGCTTTGGATGCAAAGCATCTCGTGTGTACCGGGACTGGTTCAGCCACAAACCAAGACGGCTACGTGTGTCTGTATTACGCCATAGACAAAACTAGAGAGTCGCAAAAACTCGTGCGGAGGAGCCGATATCCAATCTTGTTTCGTCAGGCGATCTCCTATCGTCCCGCAGTCGACTCACTACTTTCGCGCGAGACAAGAAAATATATAGTCGGTGGTATAGCGGGATGCCATGCGCCATTGAACGGACGAGACGAGGTGAACGGTGATCCGTACGAGAGTGATTTCGAAAGCGCTTTGAATACTATGGGAGCGCTCCAGCCCGTCGGCGTAAACGTCAGCGAGTGCAACGACTACGAGTTAGAAGGCTACACGGGCAAGAAGCCATTTTTCGAACCCGAGAAGTGCAACGCGTACCCGCTCTACTACCCAACCCCGGAAGAACTGGGGCCGGAGCGTTCGAACCCCTGTAAGTGAGTTCAACCAGTTCCTGGCCGACAGAACTGCTCGAACAACGCCACGTCGCCTACGAAGGCGTGTGCTGGCTGGCCCGTCAGGTCTCGAGGTCGCTCGCGCGGTAGGCTTTCAGCTTCGGCCAATGATCCTGCCATCGTTTCTCCCGCAATCGCCTTTCGTAGACGCGCGGGCAGCTTATGGGGTTTCGTCGAATCTTGCCGGCGAATAGGTCGCCGAGCCCGAGAGGCGCGGTGATTTCGATGGTTCCGTCGTTCAAGCAGCGAGCGCCCACGCAGGTTGCGGTTTCATTCCAGGTTGCGATTCCGTCGGTTGCGCTTCGCAAGGGCGTCATCCCTCGCGCTTGGTTTTCTGGCCATTCGTGAACGCGCGCCTGATTGACGACTTCCCACTGCGTGGCCGGGGCGCGTTCGTGGAGTCGCTGTTCGATGTCGCGATCGTGCTCGGGGCGCGCGCGGCTCGGGTCAAAGTACACCACATCAACGTCGGCACGCGGAATCGATGTCCTGGCTTCGAAGATGTGATCCCACGCGGCGCTTCGAATCGCGCCGGCTGCGACCCAGGCGTCTGGCAGGCCTTCGTCGCGCACCAGCATCAGTAGCGAAAGCAGGTGATCATTGGTGCGTACGATGTGCTTCAGCGATTCCTTGAGTTGCGCGTCCGCGGGACTGCCCGCGTGTATTGAGGTCTCATCGTTCATCCGGTGGGTATAGCCGAGCGGCCCTCGTTGGCGGGCTCGGATCATGAAAGAGTGCTTTGACCACGATCCATCTTTCGCAATCCCGCCGCCGGGTGACGAAGAGCGAGACCGGAAGGCCGAGCAGTAGACGACGGGCGCTGCACGTGTGGCACGATGCTTGCTCACTCGACGGTCCCCGGCCACCGAGCGGCGGCGCTCGCGACGACGTGTGCCCGGCAGATTTCATGCGACGTTCGCGCTTGCAGCGAGCGTTTCAACAGAAAGAGAAATTGCCATGAATAGCAGTACAAGCCTTGCACATCCAGTACGCCTTTTTGTGGCACTGCTGGCCGGATCTACCGGGTTAACGGGATGTACGAGCGCGGTGGCGACGTCAGAAGACGGCGCAGATACGGAAAAACTTGCGTCCGCTCCCGCCGGTAACAATTTCTTCCATTACGACCTGGAAACCGGACAGATTACCCCAGCTGGCAAAAGCGAGCTGAGCCTGGAGGAGCGGCTCGCCTTGCAGCAGGCGCTGCCACGCTCGGCCGGCAATGGCAATCTTGTCGCCGACTCCAATGGACCCCAAACGCGGAGTATTTCGTTTGCTCACGACAGTACCCGAGCCTGTTGGGAAATCGGTGCAAGAACGCATGAATCAGCAACGTGGCTCTGCCACAGCGTAAACACCGCCGTCATGTGCGGCGTATTCAAGCCGGGATCGAGGTGCGTAGGTGCAACTGCCGCAACTGTGAATCATGGGCTGGTTTCAGCATCTACATCTACGTTGCCGATGGTGAACGACTTAGCGCAAGAGATACTGAGGCTTATGGAACGCGCGCAGTAACCTCAGCGCGCTATGAGCTCGACGACACACACGGATGGATTCATACAACGCTTCTTCGCGATTTCATGCTGAAAATACGCATTCCATGCTAAAATTGCGCGCTCTGTGCGATCAGTAGCAACCGCGCATGCACATGCGAAATTCGGATTCGCATACGTCGAGACAAGGCGTGCCGCGTCGTCCGCAGCGCGCCACGCATTGATTCCACGGCGGCGTGCATACTGGAAGACACGGCGAATAGCCGTCGTAGGGAGGGCTCGCGCGCAACGTTTGGGCGGCGGTTTTTCGCGGGGAAGGGTCCGTAGTCGATGCCGCGGCGGCTGGGTCGCCGGTGGATGATTTCCCAGACGCGGAGTCTGCGGAGGTGGATGCCGCGGAGGTGGATGCCGCGGAGGCTGTCTCGGAGGAAGCTTTTTGCACGCTATTCGAATCCGAATCGGACGCAGTGGGGTCGGAGGCGCGGGAATCGGCTGCATTGGGATCAGACGCGGCGACGGTGTGTTCGGCCGGCGCGGGCTTCGGCGGAGTCGTTTCGGTGGGTGATGGGCCGCTTGAGCGCGATCTTTGCGGCGATTTATCAGGGAGCGGTTTGAGCGCTGAGCCGCGGCGAAGCGCGCTGAGACGGCGCTTGGCGTAGCGAACGCGGGCTGGCGGCTGGTCGCTCGCGTAGTGTTCGAGCCACGCGGACCAGCATTGACGGCGCTGCTCCAGCGTGACCTCGTCATCCCAGTCGGCGGAATGACAGTGCTCGAAGTATGCTTCGCTTTGGTGCAGCATGCGGGGGCTAGGGCCGCAGGCAAGGAGGCATACGATGGCGAGGCAGAGCAAGCGCATCTCCGCTCAGACTACCATCGCAGAGCGCGAGCACCAACCACGCGCGCGTTGTGCGCAAGGCTCGCTCGAGGCGCCCTATCTAGGCCGAGTGTGGCTTGCGTGGACCGATCACGGCCTCCGGTGCCTCGACTACGGCGAAACGCCGCCTCTGAGTCGAGAAGAAGCCGACGTGCAAACCATCCCAACCCGTTTCGTGACGCTTCTAAACGACTATTTCGCGGGTCACGACATCGACCCGGTCTCGTTGCCGGTCGACCTACAGGGTACCGAATTTCAGCTTCGGGTATGGAACGCGCTGCGTCGCGTGCCGCGCGGCCAGGTGCGAAGTTACGCAGGAATCGCGCGCGACATCGGTGCCCCCCGAGCCATGCGCGCGGTCGGCATGGCCAACAGCCGCAACCCGCTCCCGATCATCGTGCCGTGCCACCGCATCGTACGCAGGAGCGGCCAGCTCGGCGGCTACACCGGCGGCCTTGATCGGAAGCGATTTCTCCTCGGGCTCGAACAGGTCAAACTCGACCGCGATCGGGTACTCCCCGGGCAGCTTGATCTGCCACTTTAGAGCGTCGCTGCCGCGGCTTGCTCTTTGAGCCACGTTCGCAGCGTGTGGAAGTCTTCGCGCGTTCGGCTGCGTTCGGGGTAGGCAAGGTAATATGACTTCGCGCTTGGTTCGCGATGAGGATGGGCGAGCACGAATATGCCTTGGCGCACGTCGTCCGCGACGATGAACTCGGGAACGATCGCGATGCCCAAATGTTGTCGCGCGGCTTCGAGGGTCATGAAGAAATGGCGCAGGCCTCGGCCTTTGGAAGGTTGGGCGGCGGAAAGGGTGTCCGCCGATGCGCCGGCGGAACGTAACCAGCTATTCCATGCGCCGGCGCGTTCCACATTGTGAAGCAGCGCCTTGCCGTCGAGCCTGTCAAAGCGCAGTTGGCCGTGCGCGCGCAAGAAATCTGGCGTGCATACTGCGATCATGTGCTCGTGCATCAGGAGCTCGCTGTGCACCCCTGGCCAATCGCCCGTTCCATAGCGCAATGCGACGTCAACCTGGGCTTGCTGCAAGTCGACCAATCGCTCCGAGGTGCTGATACGCAAATCGATATCCGGATGCTGCTGCTGCAGTTCGGGAATGCGCGGAATGAGCCATTTCATACCCAGCGTCCACAAGGTGGTGAGGGTCAAAAATGCAGGCGTTTCATTGGCTTCTAGCTGTTGGACTCCGAGCTCGATCGCATCGAGCGCCACGCGGACCTGCTGATAGAAGCTTTGACCAGCCGGGGTGAGGGCCAGTGAGGTCCCGTTGCGTCGACGTCCGACGTCCGACGAGGGACTTTGGCCGGGTCGGCGGGCGCCTCGAAACAGCGCCACACCGAGGGAATCTTCCAGCCGTTTGATCTGGCGGCTGATTGCGCCTTGGGTGACGCAGAGCTCTTTGGCCGCTTTGGTAAAACTCAGGTTCCGTGCCGCCGCTTCAAAAGGGACCAGCGCGTTCCAACAACCGAGCGCGTACGATGAAGTCATGAGCTTTCATCATGTGTAGCATGACGCAAAATCGATTGCACAGACGTCTCGATCCTGCTGCTTTTTGCTGGTTTCATGCGACATCGGCGACGCTGCTGTTTTTTGTGTCCGCGTTTATGGTATGCGCAAACGTTTTGTTTATCGATTCTCGCTTCGATGGGTTGCTCGCCGTTCTCCTTCGCGCCGGACCAGGTGAATAAGCAAACCAGGGACGGTATTGCAGCGGTTCTCGACGACGGAGGCTTTCGCGCGAAACTTGTTCGCTCCGCCAAAGCCACCGAGCTTTCCTGTCGCCTGTCTTCGTCTTCGCCTCATGCCTATGAGTGCGAGGGGCCTCGGCCGTGTAGTCCAGCATTCGAATCGTGGGGCGCGTGGGTCCAGCTTCAATCGGGCAGAGAGACTCGTGTGGGGTGCACCTGCGGAGACCGCGAAGCGCCATCCGATTCCGATTGCACGCCGTCGTGGACGTGCCGCGCGCTCGGCACGGAGAAGCGCAGCGTGTGCCTTCGGCAGAGCAGCGATGGAGCGGATGACACGCTCGAGCATCTGATGCGCGAAGGCTACGCAATCTGTCGACCTCCGCTTCCCTGGCTGCTCGCAAGTTTTGATCCTGGTGGCGCGGGCGTATTTGCGGACGAGCTGTCCGCGGCACTCACGCACCAGCCGAGCGGAGCCCTTTTTGGAAACGACATCGAAGGGCGGGTTGTCGTATGGCCCTTCACCGAGCGGGCACATGACCAGGTATCGAACGCGCAGCAAGGATGGAACGCACTTGCCGCGCAGATGAGGAACGACACCGTGGCCAAACTCTCGGCCTCGTTTGACTGGCTACGAAGGCTTTCTGAGCTGCTTCGAAGGCATCGCCCTCCTCGCGAACCGTGGACCTTCACGCGCGCGGAAGTCCGAGACGGAGACTTCTCGAGAAACTTCCAGGTGGTCCACATTGACTTCTCTTTTTGGACGATTCTCATCGCGGTACGCGGCAGTACCACCCGGCTGTTCCAAAAATCAGGCCCGCCGTGGCGACCACTTCCGGAGCACAAACAGCCGAACGTTGGCGATGTCGTGATCATCGCAGGGCAGGGGGGGGGCGGCGACCGCCGACACGCCAGTTCGACCGATAACACAAGCTCGGAACCATCCGGAAGCCGCCTTGTCTTCCGCTATGCCGACTATCCCGACTCGGCCCGCAATCGCCCGGTCCGCGACTACAACGATGAGACAAGCGAGTAGTCGTGTGGATCTGAACCGAAGCGGATGCCGAACCAGAACCTGAAGCCGACACCGAACCCGACGCCGAACCCGACGCCGAACCCGATGCAGATGCCGAACCTGAAGGAATCAGACGCCGATTCCGATCCAGACCCCGGTGCAGATGCCGAACCTGACGTCCGCGCAGATCCTGGTGGCGATTCGGAATCAGATTTGGCGTCGTGAACCGAACAAAAGCCTTGTGCTAGCTGCTTTCGGAGGTCAGAGCCTGCTCCAATTCCTTGCAGTTAGCCGTGCAGTCCCAAGAGGACTTCGCGTCGTATAGTTGTTCGAAGCAGTCAGAGCACACGCTGAGTTTCTGCATCGAGCGGTCTATCGTCTCTTTCATTGTCTCTACAGGCTTGTCTTCGAGGAGCGAAATGCGCTCCCCATCCTCTGTGAGTGAGCATGTCGGCATCAGCACCTGCATCGGGGTCCGCGTCGGCATCGGATTCAGCGTCGGCGTCGGGTTCAGATCCGGTCACGGATTCAGCGTGTTCACGATAGTCGTTTGAGCGCGCGCTCGAGTTGGTCCTTGGTGGATTGGAGGCGCGCTTGGTTTTGGCGGGTTTGCTCCACTACTTCGGCAGGGGCTCGCTCGAGGAAGTTTGCGTTGGCGAGTTTTTTCTCGATCGCGGTGAGTTCTTTGACCGATTTTTTGAGCTCGCGTTCGAGGCGGTCGCGTTCTTTGTCGGGGTCGATGACGTCGGGCACCGCGCCGCGAATTCCGGCGGCAAAGAACACCGCGGCGTTCGTAAAATGCTCGGCTGCGTCGCGAAGTTTTTCGGGGGCATCTTCCGCGATGAGGGTTCCGCCGATCAGCGATTCGACGAGGCTGCGTTCTTCGCCCAGGGTCTGCGACGCGGCGGGGTTGTCTGCGTGCCAATGTACCTGGAGCGATTTCGCGCGCGGGATATCATGCTCGGCGCGAATGGTGCGTACCGCCACCACGACGTCGCGCAGGGTATGGAGCGACTGTTCGGCTTCAGGGTCGGTCCGGCCGTCGGCGTCGCCGGTCGGGTAGGGCGCGAGCATGATGGTGCGTTTGTCGGTCGCGTCTTGCGGGCCCTGGGGAATACGTCCGCGAGGAATGCGCTGCCAGATTTCTTCGGTGATGAACGGCATCATGGGGTGGAGCGCGCGGAGTATGGCGTCGAGCGTGTGAACGAGGGTTTGGCGGGTTTCTTCCACGACGTCGGGGCGGTCGCTCGCAAGCAAGGGTTTACTGAGCTCGAGGTACCAGTCGCAAAACTCGTCCCATACAAAGTGATAGAGCGCGCTCGAGGCGTCATCGAGTCGGTAGCCGTCGATGCCCGATCGCGCTGCGTCGACGGCTGCGCCGAGCCGCGATAGCACCCAGCGGTTGGGCAGTTGCTTCGGCGCGGATGGTGGTCGCGCGTTGAGTTGGGTGTCGTGAAGGTTCATGAGCGCGTAGCGAGACGCGTTCCAGAGCTTGTTGGCGAAGTTTCGATAGCCCTCGATGCGCTTGATGGAGAGCGCGATGCGCCGCGCTTGGGGCGAGTAGCTGAGGAGCGTCATGCGAAGCGCGTCCGCGCCGTAGGGCAGGAACCCATCGGGATAAGTCTTCTTTAAGTACTTAATGCCGCCGGGCTTTGCGCCAGCACGCTCGGCTTTTTGGACGAGCGATTCAAGGGACGCGCCGCCGATGACGTCGAGGGGGTCGATGACGTTCCCTTTGACTTTGCTCATTTTTTCACCGCGTTCGTCGGTGACCAGCCCAGCCAATAAGACGCGAGAGAAGGGCACCTCGCCCATGAAGTGCAGGCCCATCATGATCATGCGAGCGACCCAAAAGAAAAGAATGTCGTAGCCCGTCTCCATATCTTGGGTTGGGTAGAAGCGCTTCAAATCAGGCGTGTCGTCGGGCCAGCCGAGGGTCGAAAAGGGCCACAGCGCCGAGCTGAACCAGGTATCGAGCACGTCTTCGTCTTGTCGCAGGTCGGTGCTTTGGCACGATGCGCATACGCTCGGCTCTTCAATGCTCACGGTGATATGGGCGCATGCTCCGCAGTGCCACGCGGGAATCGAGTGGCCCCACCAAAGTTGCCGGGAGATGCACCAATCCTGAATGTTGCGGAGCCAGTGGAAGTACGTTTTGGTCCAGTCTTCGGGCAAGATCTGGATTCGGCCTTCTTCGACGGCGGCAATTGCGGGCTTGGCGAGCGGCTCCATCTTCACAAACCACTGCGTCGAAATCATCGGTTCGACGATGGTTCCGGAGCGCTGCGAGCGCGGGAGCGTCATGGTGTGTTTTTTGGATCCGCGAGCTAGGCCGCGCTCTTCGAGCGCTTCCTTGACACGTTTGCGCGCCTCGAATCGATCGAGCCCGGCGAATGTGCCCCCTTGCTCGTTGACCGTGCCGTTGAGGTTGAAGATGCTGATTTCTTCTAAGTTGTGACGTTTGCCGGTCGCGAAATCGTTCGGGTCGTGCGCGGGAGTCACTTTGACCACGCCAGTGCCGAACTCAGGGTCGACGAGTTCGGCATCCGCAATCACGGGGATGGTGCGCTCGACGAAGGGGTGGGACACGGTTTTCCCGTGAAGATGTTGGTACCGCTCGTCGTCTGGGTGCACCGCGACGGCGGTGTCTCCGAGCATGGTTTCGGGACGCGTGGTCGAGACCACGACTTCTCCCGAACCATCGGTCACGGGATATGCAAAATCGAAGAGCTCGCCCTGAACGTTTTCTTCGGTTTCCACTTCGAGATCCGAAAGAACCGTCTGCGACGATACGTCCCAGTTGACGAGGCGCGTGCCGCGGTAGATCAAGCCTTCGCGGTGGAGCCGAACGAACGCTTCGTTCACCGCTCGACACAGCGCGGGCTCTAGGGTGAAGCGCTCGCGGGACCAATCGCATGACGCGCCCATTTTGCGCAGCTGCTGCAAGATCCTTCCGCCGGACTCTTCGCGCCATGCCCATACGCGTTTGACGAAGGCTTCGCGGCCGAGGTCGTGACGGGTGAGGTTTTCTTTTTTGAGCTGTCGCTCGACGACAACTTGGGTCGCGATGCCCGCGTGGTCGGTGCCGGGAATCCAGAGGGCGTTTTTGTCGTTCATGCGCTGGTAGCGCGTTAGAACGTCTTCAAACGTGGTGCGGCACGCGTGACCCATGTGCAGCGACCCGGTGATGTTCGGTGGCGGAATCGCGAGGGTATAGGTTTCGCGGGTATCGCTCGCCTCAGAGCTGGCCTTGAAGAAGCCCTCTGATTCCCAAAACGCATACCACCGCGACTCGCTCTGTCGTGGGTCGTACGTCTTGGCGAGCGCGCTTTCCGAAGAACCGCTCGTGGCTTGAGTCTGATGTTCGTCGCCCATGGCCAACGCTTGTGGTTCGTCAGCTGCGAGAAGTCAACGCGGGCGCTTCGGTGGTTAGCCTTGAGTAAGGCGTTTGATCTCTTCGCGAATGATCGTTTCGGCGAGATCTGGAACGACCTCCCATACCACCTGTTCGATCACTTCGCGGCTGAGGCGAAGTACGCCTTGCAGCTGATCTTCGCTCAACCCAAGGCCATCGAGCTTATCTGCCATAGCGCCATTGGCTGCGGCAGCGGCCGCCGCGGGAACCGATGCACGACCCGCGGAGGAGACGCTTGCCGCGGCGGCGGGTGGAGACGGCACGGCGCGAGGCGGGGCCGGGGGAATGCTCGGGGGGCGGGGTGATGATACGCGAGGGGGCTGCGATACGTTTGCCGGCGCGGCGGGTGGGGCGGCAGCTACGGGAGCCTGAGACATCGGCGCGGGCGGTGCACCAGGAGGGCGACCAAAGGCGACGGTTCTCTTCGGCGACCGACCCGGCTGTCGAGACGGCGTGGCGGGTGGTTTGGGCGGCGCGGGTACTTGGGCCGCGGCGCGCGGTTTGGACAGCGCTTGGGTCACTTTGTCGATGACGATCTGGGTATCGAACGGTTTGGCCACATAGTCGTCGGCGGATGCTGCACGGCCGCGTTCTGCGTCGTAGGGATTGTGCTGGCTCGCGAGCAGAATCACCGCTGTCGACGAGAGGTCAGGGTTGCTCTTAATGGCCCGGCACACGTCATAGCCGTCGGGCGAGCCCATCGATGTGTCGGCAAACACTACGTCGGGTTTGAAATGTGCCGCGCTCGTAATCGCTGCGCCGCCCGTGTCGACGACAACTACTTCGGCATCTTCTCCCGCAAACGTCATCTCGATGATCTTGCGCATCGTCGCGCTGTCATCGACGACCAGAATCTTAACCACGCAGGGCCTCCTCAGTTCGCAGTGAGTCCAGTGTGCCGGGAACTCGATTCCAATTACCAACGCTCATTTCAAAAAGAACCAGTACGTTTCAAACAGTGCGCTTTAGAACCCGTGCGCGTGGGGAGCTCGCAGAGCATACAGGCTCGCGGGAAATACTGACCATTGGGATACGCTATGGACTTCTATTCCGTCAAGATTCCGTTGTGTTGGCGGCGGGACTTTTGGGCTTTAGGGGTCAGTATCTAGTTTGATATTCCAGTTTGATCTCAAGATCGCGCGCCGCTTCCTGGATGGCTTGGCTTGAATGCGGCAGGCCCCGTGCGGCCAGGAACGCACGGCGCAAAACTCGTTTGGCGTCGGCGGGAGATCGCGGATGGAGCAGCCGTGCGAGCCCCGCGGCGGCGATTCCGTGGGCCGGGTTCGCCCGCAGCGCCCGCTGAAACGCGACGCGGGCGGCACGCGGGTGTTCGTGGTTCGCCGCCTCGGTTCCATATTTGGCCTGCTCCACAGAAATCGCCCGACGGGCCCGCATTCTGTGCTCGGCGAACTGTCGCGCCGCGCGATGGTCTCCTTGGGCGATCGCGCACCGCTCGGCCATCCAGGCCACGTGTTCATTCTCGAGGAGGCGATCATGAAGCGCCGGCATGAATCCGGAACATCCGCTCTGGCCCCACGCCTCCACCAGCCGAATAAGAGGTCGGTCATCCGGGTGGGATGCACGCCGCGCCACCGAGCACGCGAACTCCGCCCGTCCGCGATCCTCGAGGGCGAGTGTACTGAGCAGGAGCGGCCGCGCGCGGGTGGGGATGGGAGCGCGGGCCTGAGCGCGCGCGAGAGCGCGTCGATGGTCTCGCTGACGATACCGAAGGCTATCCGCGCGATAGGCGGCTTCCGCGTCGGTGGATGCATCAAATAGGCGCAGCGCGCGAGCGACATCGCCGAGTGCTTCTGCGGTCGCGCCCTGAACAAGAAGCGAAGATGTTATCACCTTTGATCGTTGGATGCGCGCGAGGGCCCGGGGGCGGAGCGAGACATGGGCGATGCGCGCCAAAAAGGTCTCTTCGCTGTGGGTACTGCCTTCGCTGGGGGTATTGTGTTCCGTGGGGTTATGGTCACGCCAGGGGATGTCGGCGAACGCCGCGTCGAGCTCAGAGAACCCGAGTTCGTCGTCGTAGGGAATTTTCGCGAGCCCGAATTCGAGCGCGGGCTGGTCATCGACCAGCCGTTTTGCGTTTCCTGCGAAGCGCTTGGTTCCTGCGCTATCGAGTTCGCGAAGCGCGGCGATCGCCGCTGACGACTCGAATCGGAACGGTGCGAGCAGCGTGCGCAGCGCTGGGGCTTGCGTGAGACGTGCCTGGGCGCGGTCACCCAAGACGATACGTTCGTCCGATGCGACCAAGATCATGCTTGAACGCTCGGCGACAAATGCGTGCACATACCGAAACGCAGCGCGCAGGGTCGCGACGACGCGGCGCAAGTGTGCGATGTCCATACGGAAGAGATTCACCCATTGAACAAACACTCCTCCGCTTCGCAGAGCGCGCTTGGATTCTTGGAAAAAGTCGATGGTGTACAGCGCGCTCGACCCGGCAAGCCAGGGATGCGAAGGCTGGCTGACCACGGCGTCATAGGTGCCACGGGGCGTCAAGTTGAGGCGCGCGCGAGCGTCATCCACGATGAGCCGGGCGCGGGGGTCCGTGAGCGGGTGAGGCTTTTTGCGCGCGCGATGAAGAAACTTCGACGCCTCGACAATCGCGGGCTCCAGCTCGACCACGTCGACGCGCGCGAACGGCCCCGCGAGCAGCATGGTGGCGGTGTGTCCTGCGCCGAGTCCGACGACCAATGCGCGCTCGGGTCGCGCGGCGAAAAGCGTAGGCGCTGCGCCCAGCAACGCGAGCTCTTCTCCGAACCCAGGGTCGTTTGGCCCAAACCCCGATTCCGGTCGGCCGTCGTTATAGAGGCGGAAGCTTTCTTCGCGTTCGACGACCGTCACCGTCGTGTGTCGGCCTTCGCGAAGAAAAAGCAACGGGTCGCGAGAAGCTTCGTCAGGGCCTTGGATCACCGAGCGCACGGGGTTGTGCGATGCGTCGAGCAAGAAGGGGAGCTCTAGGCTCGGATTCAGCCACATGATTCCCGCCCCCAGTGCAGCGGGGCCGGCCCATGCGGTGACCCGCGAGATCGGTGAGGGGCTGGCGCGCGGCCAGTACGCCACCGCGGCGGTTAGGAGATGGATCCACAACACCGCGATCAAACTTAGTTCGGTTCCGAGCGCAGGCACCAACACGAACCCGCCGAGTAGCGAACCCACTAGCCCTCCCAGCGTGTTTGCGGCGAGAACCCGCCCCGTATGGCGGCTGGCGAAACCGATCTCTCGACCACACATCGCCCATAAGAAGGGAAGTGACATGCCTAAGGCGACCGACAAAGGAACCAAGAGAATTGCTGCCAGCGCGAGAATCACTGGTGCTTCGTGAGGCACCAGCTGTGAACTATTTTGCAAGAACGCGAGCCATCGTGGCAGTTGCGGAGCACACAGGATGGCCAGGGCGGTCAGCGCGGCTGCGCCAATCTGCGCGTTGCCCAGCATCCATCGGGCCCCGCGCGGGTTGGTGTGCGTCGATTCGGTATTGGGTTGCTCGGTACTGCGCAGCTCGGTACTGCGCAGCTCGGTACTGCGCAGCTCGGTACTGCGCAGCTCGGTATTGGGCAGCGCGCGGCGACGAAGCATGCGGTGGGCGAGCGCGCTGCCTGTGGCGATGCCCGCCAGATAGACCGCGAGCATCGCGGTGAACGATTGCGTCGTTCCTTGCACGACGATGCGGAGCACCCGGGTCCACAAAACTTCGCCGCAGAGCGCCGCCATACCGGTGAGAAACGCGAGCGTCATCAGGGTTAGCGCAGACGCCGTCGCCGACTCGATCGTCGATCCTGTCATGGATTTCGGCACCGACGCTGCGGCAGGCTCGGCGGCTGGCATTGTCGAACGGTCGGAAGCTGGCCAACAACCGATCATGCATCCGGCGACCGCACTTAGCGCGGCAGCGCAAAGGATCGAAACGCGCGCGCCGAGTTCTGGCACGAGCCAAAAACCGGTCGCCGCGGCGCCGACCATTGCGCCGAGTGTATTGGCCGAGTAGAGCGCGGTCGCGCGCCGGGCCCAGCCCGCGTCCGCGCTGGCCACCACGTGGACCACCACGGGAAGCGTTGCGCCCAGCATGATGGTGGGAGGGAGCAAAGCCATCATCGCCAGCCCGAACCGGGCCGCGATCAGGACCGGGCCGGACCAACCCAATCCGAACGCGGCGTAGATTGTGCCGATCGCGGGGATCAACGCGATCGAGGCGCTGGCCCACAGTGCGACCCCGAGTTCCAACCAGAGATAGACCCGCCCCGCGCCTCGACGACGCGACCATCGGCGCGCGTATCGTCCGCCGATTCCTGCGCCGAGGCCGAGTCCTAGAAAAAAGCCGGCCAGCACGGTGGCGACCGCGGTGTCACCCACGCCGAACACGCGATGCAGCATGCGTGCCCAGGTGGCTTCGTACACGAGGGCCGACGCCCCGGAGAGAAAGAGCGCCGCGTAGACAATGGCAATCCGCGGAGTCAGAGTGGGTGACGATCGCTTCAGACCGTGGTGCTTGTCAAACTGCGGCCCGCGACATGGGAAGAAATGACATGTGAAGAAATGCAGGTATCAGAAAATCCCCACCGATATCGCGCCATCGCGCCGCGAGCCCCTGAAGGACAGTTTCGCCTCGACCAAGTCGCGCCAGGCACGAGAACGATTGAGCTCGATCTCGGCTTCGGCCGCGGCCGCTCGCTGTTTGCTCGCGCAGAGCAAGAACCCGGCGCGCACCTGGTCGGAATCGAAGTCAAGACCAAATGGGCCTTCAAGGTCGATCAGAGACGTCGCGAGTTGGGGATTGAGCGCATTGCCGTGTACTGCGGGGACGCTCGAGAGATTCTTTCTCGCGCGGAACCCGAAGGCTGTGTGGATCGCGTGTTTATCCATTTTCCCGACCCATGGTGGAAAAAGCGACACGGCAAACGCAAGCTCGTGAGTGCGCCGTTTTTGGATACCCTGGGGAGGCTGGTCCGGAGCGGCGGCGAGATCTTCTTTCAAACCGATGTCGAAAGTCGCGCGGAGGAATACGCGGCGCTCGTGTCGGCGCATTCGCTGTTTGATACGTCTCGCGATTGTTTTCTCGACGAAAACCCGTTTGGATTGCTTTCGAACCGAGAAGTGCGTGCCCACGCGGATGGACTCCCGGTCTATCGAGTCCTCGCGCGGCGGCGCTCGATTTCGTGACTCGCGGTGTATACTTTTCGCATGGGGCGAAGCGCGAGGTTTTGGGGGCCAGGCTTGGTGCTGGTTTGCGCAGCGCACGCATGCGCTCCAGAAGGGCAGCGCACGGAAACAACCCTGCGGTTGCGCCTTGTTGAATCTTCCGATTGCCGGCCTCCGTCCGCGGTGGACGCGGTGACCGTGGAGGCGCTCGGCGATTTTCCGCCGAGCGATGAACGCACGGTCGAAGTGCTTGGGCCATCGACGGTGCCGGGGGTCGTCGACCGGTTTCCCGCCGAGACCCTCGCCATGCGACTCGACGCGGCGGTGTTCGGCGCGTGGCAAGGCACGGGGGTTCGCGTTCTCGCGGAAGGAGACGAGCAGTCGAGCGTACTGCTCTTGCCGCCCGAGCGATCGTGTCCATTGCGCGAACCGATCGCAGCGGACCAAACCGCGGCCGTCGCGGCATCGGAAGATGGCGCGGTGTGGATTGCGGGAGGGCGGGTCGATGGAAATGCGAGCCGACGTTTGATTCGGTTGCCCTCCGGTGAAACGTCAGCCGCGTCACTCGACGAAGAGATGGCGCTGCGCCGTGAGGGGGCGACGGCGCATGGGGTTGGCGCGCGCATGGTGATCGTGGGGGGCGCGCAAGGCGCGAACGGCGCGGCCCACGATACCTTTGAAGTGTATCCGACCGGGGAAGGAGCGATGGCGACGATGGCGACGCTGGGGAGCTTGCAAACGCCTCGCCGAGATCATGCCGCGACGGTTCTCCCCGGTGGACGTCTGTTGGTTGTCGGCGGCGTAGCGGCTGGGGCTGCCGATGGAGTTTCGGAGGAGGCGGTCCCGCTCGCATCGGCAGAGGTCATCGATCCCGATTCGTCCGAATCAGAGGCAGCGGGGAGCCTCCCGATCGGTTTGGTGCGACCCCAGGCAATGACCCTCGACGACGGCACCGTGCTGGTCTTCGGAGGAGTCACGCAGAACGGACCTTCGGCGCGCATTTTTGAGTTTCTTGGCGATATTTTTGTCGAGGCTTCGCCAGAGCAGGAGCTTCTACCGGCCGGGGAAATGCTGATCGCCGCCCCGCTACCAGGCGCTCGCGTGCTCGTCGCGGGGGTACGCGCTGCGGACCCGGATGGTGAATCGGTGCTGAGCTCCCTCACGGTGTTGCGTCGTGTTCCGCCATTTCTCGGGCAGGCTGCGCTCGAGTTCGACCTCGTCGACCTTGAGGCAATGACTGATCTCCGGCAGCCACGGATCGTCGGTCTCCCCGACGGTCGCGCGCTGGTTACCGGAGCAGCGGCCGACTCCGGCGAACCGCGCGCGTTCCGCGTCGACGTGGGGCTCGGCCGAGTAGAAGAAGCCGATGCCTCTCGAGTGCCAGTTCATCTGGTGGCCCGCAGCGACGCAACGGTGGCCGAAATCGACGCGGAAGGGACCTCGCTTCGTTTGGAACGAGCAGTCACTCATTTTGACAATCCGCCAGCGGCATTGCTGGCCGAAGATCTGTCGCTGGATGCCGCGGCCTCGTGGATGATCGCGGGCGCCGACTTGGTGGCGCAGCGGAACGCCGCGCGAGTAGACATTCCCGCGCTTCGATTGGCTTCTTTTTCGCTGAGTTTCGAGGCTCGGGGGCCGCTCGAGGTGCTCTTTGTGTCCGAGCGTGGCTCGCCGGTGCGGGTGAACGTGCGCGGCGCGACGATCGGCCCAAGTCTGTGTGAAATTGAACGGCTCCAAGCCGGCCCAGTGTCGATTCAGCGGGAGGATAGTGCCCTCACGATTTCGGCGGGCGGTGCATCACGAACTTGCGTCGTCGAGGGACTGAGCGAGCGGGTGGGGCTCGCGTTTGTTGCCGCGACGGGAACCGCAATCGAGTCTTTGGAGGTGGTTCGGGAATGAGCGTGTTTGGGAATGAGCGTGGTTCTGGGTTGGTCCGGGTTTCTGGGCTGTCCTGGGGGTCGGGGGTGGTCTGCGTCCTAGGGTCGGTTTGGATGTTCGGGCCGACCATGGGAAACGTGGCGCGTTCTGAACCGCCATCGTCTGCGTCTGAAGCTAAGGCGCTTCCGGCGCACGACGATCCTCTGGTTCGAGTAAGGAGCGCAGACCCGCTCGAGCTCGCGCGAGTCGTCGACCGGATCGGCGACGAGGCGGTGCTGGCGCGGCTTCGCAGCGGGCCGCCGGTGGTGCGGTGGTCTGCGATTCGTTCGACGCCATGGATGGCGGCGCCGGAGTCTGCGCTGGCCTCGCTCGCAAAGATCGGCGCGGGTCGCGACCCGCTGCTCGCACCCGAAGCGATGCGTTCAGTATATCGGATTTCGGTCCAACTCGAGCCTGATGAGTTGGACGCGCGAGAGTTTGCCCGGTCGGAGCTTCGGCCGGTCATTCGCCGGCTGCGCGCGCTGAGCAATGAATCAACCGCGCGTCGCGATCTGCGGCGGCTCGCGCGTTTCGCTCGCGACGCCCTCGTCGAACTCGTGGACGGGCATGCGCAGACCGTCACACCGGGGGCGTAGACGCGTAGACGCGTCGCCTGGCCCGCTGGTCCCAGAGCCGGTACATAGCTCGTTATGAGCTTCATCACCGACCTGTACGCGAACCTCCGTCAGCATCCGGGCCAGGCGAGGATTCAAGAAGTCACCGCGCAAGGGATGACGAGCGTCGATGGAACAACGCTGCTCGAGATGGTTGGTCGCGTCCGGGGGTTTCTAGCCGCCGCATCGGTTCAGGCTGGCGACCGTGTCGCTGTCGTGGCCTCAAACTCTGCGCGCTGGGTTGCCTTCGATCTCGCGGCGCTTGCCCATGGGGCCATCGTGGTTCCGCTCTACGACCGGCAAGATCCGAATGAGCTCGCGGTGATGTTGCGCTCGGCCGAACCCAAGGCACTGATTGTGGGGAACGACGAGTTAGAAGAATCTCTTTCGCGCGCATGGCACGATCGAGACGAAGCCCGGATCGCAACCTTTGATCAAGTATTTGCGCACGCTCCTCTCCTTGAGGCGGAGGCATCGAATCCTGTGGAAGTGTCGGGCGATGCCATCGTTACGATCATCTACACATCGGGAACCAGCGGTGAGCCCAAAGGTGTGATGCTTTCGCGATCGAATATCGACGCGATGATTCCGCGCACGCGACAGCGGTTGCGCGAGGTGGTGGGGGACCAGTCGAATCCAGACCGGGTATTTCATTTTTTGCCGCTTTGCTTTGCTGCCTCTCGGCTTTTGGTGTGGACGCAGCTGAGCCGCCCAAATCCCGTCATGCTTTCCAGTGACCTTACGCAGCTTGTTCAGGAAATGGCCGTCGCCAAGCCGAACTATTTTCTCAACGTGCCGGCGGTGCTGGAACGTATTCGCCGAGGGGTAGACCAAAAGATTGAGGAGCGTGGAGGGCTCGCCCGTGCGCTGTACGCGCGGGGGCAGCGTGCCTATCGAGCCTCGAAAACGGGCCGCCTCGACTGGCGTGAACGCGCGACGTTGGCGCTCGCGTCGCGGGTGGTGTTTGCGAAAATTCGCCAACAAATCGGCCCGAACCTGAAGTTTTTGATTTGTGGCTCGGCGCCACTGTCCGAAGAGACTCAACACTGGTTTCATATGCTGGGCATCCCTGTTTATCAGGCGTACGGCCTCACTGAGACCACGGGCATTGTCTCGATCGACCGAGCAGGGGCGGTGGCCCCGGGCCGCGTAGGACACGTTATCGATGGCGTGGAGGCCAAACTGAGCGATGAAGGCGAGCTCATGGTGCGCGGGCCCAATGTGTTTGCGGGGTATTGGCGGCGACCTGAAGAGACTGCGAAGGTGATGCAGAACGGATGGTTTCGAACTGGCGATCAGGTCGATCTCGATCGAGGGAGCCTCAAGATCATCGGTCGCATGAAGAATCTTATCATTCCTGAATCGGGACACAACGTAGCGCCTGAACCGATCGAAGAACGATTTCTGGAGCTCTGCCCGGCCGCAGAGCATGGGGTCGTGATTGGCCACGCGCGGCCGTGGCTGTCTCTCATCGTGACGGGTGACCCTCCCGCGAACGCAGTCGAACGCGCGGTTGAGGAACTCAATCGAGAGCTTCCGTTTTATCGACGGATTCGCCATACGATTCATGCGCCGGAGAAGCTGACTCCTGAAAGCGGCCTACTGACGGCGAACCAAAAGCTCCGCCGAGCGGCCATCGAATCTCATTTTCGTGAGCGCATCGACGCGGCGTACGCTCAGGCTCAGGCCTAACCCAGCGGCCCAGCGGCCCAGCCCAGTGGCCCAGTGGCCCAGCCCAGCAGCTCAGCCCAGCGGCTCAGTCCGGCTCGGTGGTTTCGTACTCAACGCTCAGCAGCGGCGTGGCGCCGCCGTCTTCCCGGCTTCGAAACTGCTTTGCGGTCGCGCGCTCGGCCTCGTCGCTACGAAGCAGCCAGCCGAAGTTTTCGCTCGGATTGTCGAGCCATGACTGCACGTCGGCAACCATTTCGGGGGAAGTCCACGTATAGGTCGCTACGGGGCCGACCGCGGTCTCCGCGGAGGCGATTGGCGCGAAGTCTCCGCCCGCAGTGGCCCATCGGTTCATATCGAACATCGAGAATAGCCACGTGGCGTCCATCGGTTCGGCTTCTGCCCCCGATCCTCCGCCCGATCCTGCGTTCGAATTGCCTTCGCCCCAGTTGGCGAGCACACGATAAAGCCCGACCGAGACGCTCCCCTCAGTCGTGCTCTTGGTCACCGCCATGGTGAGCGTTGCTGCGGTGATCGTTGCGCCAGTTGGCACCTGGCGTGCCACGTCAAACGCGACCAGCGTGCGGCGAATCGAGTTGTCCGGCTGGTTGGTTCGGCCCACAAACAGCGCGCGTCCCCGGCCGTTGCCGAGGTCACCTTCCGCGGTCTCGTAGAGCGTGGTGTCTTTGGTAGGAACGAGATCCGCGAAGTCGCCGTCGTTTCTACGAATGGTCACGAGATGTTCGTCGTTTGCGCCAACTCGCGCGAAGATCGCGGAGCGGATCGTCAGCGCGATGGTTTCGTCTTCTTCTTCCTCATCGTCATCGATGATGGGCAACGAAATCCGTGCCTCGGTGGTGCCTGGGGCTAGCCGGACCACGGGGTTGCGTACCGCGCTCCGGTCGAAGTCGGCCCCGCCGTCTGTCGCCGATCCGCCGATCGCCGACCCTCCGATCGTGACGTTCACGATGACCGTCTGTGCGCTCGCTTCGCTGAGGGTGAGCCTGATTTCGAGGGTTTCCTCGCGCTCCTCAATAAATGTCTCGCGCCGGTCAAACGACACGATCGGCGCATCGTTTGGTTCACGTAGAGCTTCCGGCGCCACGACGTCAAAGGGCGAGCTTTCTGCCGATGGCAAGCCGGGCACCGAAGCGCGAAACGTATACCCTGAGCCAGTGGCAGGTACGCGAAGGTCCGCGAATGATACAACTCCGGCGGCCGCTGCGACGCGAAGTTCGCCGTCGGCCCGAACCCCAAATTGAGCGAGCGCTTGCGTGGGCGTGTCTGGGTCGGCACGCAAGGGGGTTCGCGACAGCGTCGCGCCGGTTTCCACATTCACTTCGACAAGCTCCGGCGATGCGGGCTCGCCAGCGTGTTCGGCATGGGCGACACCATACAGCGTTCCGTCCAGGGCAAAAGCCAGCGCGTCGAGATCTCGCTCGAGAACCGAGAGCAACGAGCCGGATCCGCTGTCCGCGTTCAGGCGAACGAGCCCCATACCTCCGCCTTCGAAAACGCATGCGGCGATGAGCTCATCGGTTTCGGGGTGCGTGGCGAGGGCGCGAACCGACTCCACGCGCCGACCGACCGAAGACACCAGGGTGATGGTGCCGATCGAATAGAGTTCTCCGGATCCTGGATCCATGGTGAACAGGGTGTCCAAATCAGCGCGTACGTCGCAGCAATCGAGAAGCGTCGCGTAGAGGCTGGAGCCATCGTTGCTGAGGGTTAGCCCGCCCACGGTTTGGGCGGAGGCGCTACGGACGGTTGCAAACGTGAGGGGCTGCGGATCGAAGCGCGAGACTGATGAATCGGTGTCCGACACATAGATACGGTTTCCTGCGCGATCGCGCGCTGCACCGACGATCGGACCCGTTTCGCCGTCCGACACCAGGATATCGACCACTGCTGGCGCGCCCGGGTCGACAAGAACCAAGGTGTCATCCGAAGCATGGAGCAGCAGTGTGCCGGGCGTGCTCGCGAGCTCAATGTCCACCAAATCGTCGGCTTCGGGTACGAGATTTCCAAATTCGTCCCGCAGTTCGACGAGGACAGGGCGGCGAAGAGGTTCTCCGAGCGTTTGATCCGCGGGGTTTTCTTTGAATGCTAGTTGATGGACGCCGGCCGACACGATCGTGAACGATTGACTCGCAATGGTGGACGTACCGGGGGTTCCCGCAAGCAACTGATATCCCCGCCCCGCGGTGTCGATGCGCAGATCGTTGAACTTCGCGACGCCTCCTGCGCTCGTCTGAACGAGAGTTCCAGAGAGTTTTGCGCCGTGGGGGTTTCGGATCAGCGCAACTTCCACGTCCACGTCTTCGTTTGCCGGCTGGCCGCTGCTGTCTACAACTTCGATGGTCACCGCGGGCGCGAGCGGCTGCCCTGCAGCTCCTCCGGTCGGCTGGTTCAAGAATCGCAATGACAGCTCGGAGCTGGCGCTCGAGGCGTCGTTCCCCGCTTGGCTCGTGTCATCGCCGCAGGCGAGAACCAGCGCCAACAAACACAGAAGTGACCGATAGTGGGGCAGAAACCTCATCCAATACCTGACATCGACGCGCTGATCTTTGGCCTGCGTGCGGCTTACTTCCTCGCGTTCTCCTTGCGAGGCACGTCATGGTGGGCGGGGCCGGGGTCGAACCGACGACATCCGGCTTGTAAGGCCGGCGCTCTACCACTGAGCTACCCGCCCCAGCGCGCATGCTGGTGCATTGAGAACGGTTTGTCCAATCATCCGCTGTCGGCGCATTCCCACGCCGCGCCGAGTCGCGCAAACTCTTCCACACTGAGCGTTTCTCCTCGACGCCGCCCATCAATGGCGCTCTCGGCGAGGGCGGCGGCAGCGCGTTTGGGGTGCACATGACTCAGGGCGTTGCGAAGCGTCTTTCGGCGCTGCTCGAACGCGGCCCGCACCACGGTTTGAAAACCCGAAGGTTCCTTCGTGGCACCGGAGGTTTCCTTCGCGAGAGGAGCGTCGCGGGGGGTCAGCCGGACCACTGCGCTCGCAACCTTCGGGGCAGGATAAAAAGCGGACGCCGGCACGATAAAGAGGCTCTGCGCGGAGAATGCTGCGCGCACAAATACGGACAGCGCGCCGTAGTTTTTGTTTCCGGGCGCTGCGGTGAGTCGGTCGCGGACTTCTTTTTGCACCATGAGCACCGCGCCTTGGATCGCGGAGGCGTGCGCGCAAAGTGTGCGAAAAATCGCTCCTGTCACGGCGTAAGGGAGGTTGCCGCCGACGGTTATGCTGGCGTGATCCGAGTCGCGGGAGATGTCGCGGTAGTTCACCTCGGTTGCGTCTCCCAGTTGCACCGTGAGGCGGGAGATGTGCGAAAATTCAGCGTGCAGCACCATGACCATATCCGGATCGCGTTCGATACCGAGCACAGTTGCGTCGCGCCGAAGTAGTGCGCTGGTGAGCGTGCCGAGCCCGGGACCAAGTTCAACCACGAGCGGGGGGGAGGCGGGTATTTCGGACGATCGCGGGCACAACGCGTCGGCGATGCGTTCGACTACCCCGCGCGCCACCAGGTAATTTTGAGAGAAACGTTTCTTGGGAGATAGGCCGTGTCGCTTGAGCACCGTTCGCGGGTCTTCCCACGCTGGTTCTGACCGCGGTGGTGCGGACGCATTCATGAAGCTCGCCGTTCGATTCGAGATGACGGCGCGGCGGCTTGATCAGGCGCTCCGTGCACGAATACGCCCAAGCGCCCGAGCTCGTTTTTCGTGTGGTCGATGGATCGCTCGTAGTCCCTTCGCGCGGCCGCTCGCTCTCTTGATGCGAGGTGGTCGACGTACGGAGGGAACAACACCAGTTTTATCCGATGTCCGTGCCCCAGCGCGAGTTTTACCGTGGAGATGAGTTCCTCGGAAACGTGAATCTGTGTCGCAGTGAACACCGCAATCGTGGCAGGAACGCGGCTTCGGCCCCCCGCGACTTGGATCCCTTCGGAGAGGCCTCCGGTCGGAAACTGCGCCGTCGACTCCCCCGACGTTTTTTCCCGAAACGGAAGTTCGATCGCGCGGTCCCGACAATACGCGCGAAGCGCTGCGTAGGTCGCGCTTTTTGCGAGCGCACGGTCTCGTTCGTCGAGACTTCTGCGCGCGCGACGAATGTGGTTTGTTAGCCGCGCGACATCCGTCGAGAGTTCATCGTGCCGCGGTCGAGGAGCCGACGTGCTGCGTTTGTGCCGTCGGGGCCGACGCCGCCCTTCCGTCGGCCGCGAGAAGTCGAGGCCGTCTTGTTGCAGGATGTACTTTGTGACCCGCTGGACAAGCTGCTCGTTGCTAATCTGCGTGTGTTGCTCATCCACGATTTCGGTTGCCGCGAGGAGCGAGTCGTGAATTTGTCCAAGGTGGCTCGCACCTTTGCCGAGCGGAACATGGGACAGCACGCCAAGATCCACCGACACAAGCCCGACTCGGTCGCCTTCGAAGAGAGCCTGGCGAGCCTCGGCGGCGGTCCGCTCGATGATCTGATCGAGCGCGCGATGGCCCGGGTCGCCTTGTCGGACATCGGGTCCCACGTCGATGACAAACCAGCGCGCGTCTTCTACCTCGCGCTCGACCTCTTTCACCATCAGCTGTCCGCGGCGCGCGCTCGCCTTCCACGCAATGGATTTGAATGGGTCCCCGGGGAGAAGCTCCCGCAGTTCGTAAAACTCCGTTCCTCCGCCGCGACGACGAAGCATATTGATTCCCGCGCGCGACGCGGCAAGGCGGGTGAGGGTGCGCGGCGATGGCCGAGCTGAACTCGTCGCGCGCGGGAGCACGCGGATGGTGAGTGGGCTCGGAAAGTAGAGTGGCGCTGCGAAAAGACCCCACGGGCCGTGCAGATTGAGCGCAAGGCCGTGCAGCACCAGCCGGCCCACCGATTGCGGGACGAGATCGAAAGCAAATTCCACCCGCGACCGAGGAGGGACTTCGAGCACCGTCGCTGCTTTGGCTGATTCCGGGCGTTGACCAAAATGCGCGGGCAATTGGATTCGTGCTCCTGACGAAATCGGGCGGACCCCCGAAATACGCAACGCGCCGCTTCCTCGGTGGCGAATGTAGCAACGAACTTGAGTTGCTGCGCCTGGGGTTGGCGCGATGCCTCGATTTTGGGGTTCGTGTTCGACCCACCACGCGAACTCGAGTCGCTGCGCGCGAATGCCGCGCGCGATCGACATGCTCGCCGCGAGGGCGACGCTGAGCGCAACCCACCCGGATCCCGTCAGGACCATGACCTCCGAGGATCGCGCGACCAATCCGATGACAAACATCGCGCACAGCCCGACGAAGAATATTTTTGCGTTGGACGTGGGCAGAGGGAGCATCAGGCGGACCGCGAATGTCCGACCCGGTGAGCCACTTGACGCAGTGCGTCGCTCACTAGACCGGTCGCCTCGGTGCCGTCCATCTCCGCCTCAGGCGTGAGAAGAAGGCGATGCGCCATGACTGGGATAGCGAGGGCCTTGATGTCGTCGGGAAGTACATAGCCTCGCCCGTGGAGCATCGCCCGTGCGCGCGCGGCCTGAACCAGCGCAAGGCTCGCGCGCGGCGATGCGCCCATAAAGATTCTCGCGCTGCGTCGCGTGAACTCGGCGAGCCGAATCGTATACGCCAGTACCTCGTCTTCGACGTGGACTTGTTCTACCAAGCTTTGCATGCGCATCACCTCGCCAGGGTTGAGCACGATCTGCGGCGTGGGGACCGGCGTCATGAAGCGGCGCAATATCGCGAGCTCGTCGGCGGGATCGGGATACCCGATGAGCACCCGAATCAAGAACCGGTCGATCTGCGCTTCGGGCAGGGGGTAGGTTCCCGCGTGTTCGACGGGGTTTTGGGTTGCGAGGACCATGAAGGGATTGGGCAACGGTCGGGTGTCTCCCTCCACCGTGACCTGCCGCTCCTGCATCGCCTCGAGCAACGCGCTCTGGGTTTTCGCCGGGGCGCGGTTGATCTCATCGCCAAGCACCACATTGGCAAACACGGGCCCCTCGCGAAGCTCGAACGTTCCTTCGCGTGGCGATAGAACAAATGTGCCCGTGATGTCGGCCGGGAGAAGGTCGGGGGTGAACTGGATTCTCCGAAAACTGCAGCCGAGCGTGGAGGCGAACGCTTTGACCAGAGTCGTCTTCGCGACTCCGGGCACGCCTTCAAGCAACACGTGGCCTTGGGCCATGAGCGCGACCAGCAAGAGCTCGGGCACGTCGGGAGGGCCCACGTAGACCGCGCGAACCTCTGAGATGACGCGGTCTGCGTGTGCGCGCACGGCTCTTAGTGTTTGTTCCGATAACCCGTGATTCATGGGGGTGGGCTCCGATCTCGGCGGGCGCGGGTTCCTGCGTTGCGCTGTGCTTCGCCGCGACCGGCGCCCACAAGTATAGATGCTCCTCTTCGAACGGCTCGATAGAAATCAGGTCCCACGCGCCGCTTTTTGCGGCGAGGACCACGCGGACGAAGCCACATCGATTCGGCACGATAGGGGGAACGAAGCGGCAATGCGGTCGTCGCGAACACCAAAAAGATAGCGGTGATGACGGTTGCGCCAATCCAGAGCGCCGCGGGCGGGGTGTCGACGCGGGATACCTTGGCGATCCAATCGTTCAGCGCAAGCTTGCGCTGTGCTCGATCTCCGCTCAGCCCGTCTCCCGAAAAACGCGTCGAGGGCGTGGCCAGCAACACCCCTTCTTCACGATCCACGGCCAAATAGCGGAGGAGATTGACTGCGAACCGCCGGTTTCCCGAGAACTGCAGCATATTGTTGATGAACATGCTCGGGTCGCTGATCGCGACCAGGCGCCCGTTCCCAACCGCTCCCGTGAGCACGACGCCCTGAGATGCATCACCAAACCCCGCGAGCGGTTCGAGCGCGGGGTGTTGTACGACCGTGGGATGATTGGTCACCAAGGAGCTGACGCCTTCGGTGAGCGCGTGTCGATAGCGAGGGCGCGCGACCAGCAACTCGGGCTTCGTCCGAAACCGGAGCACGTTCTGATGAGAAGGAAAGTGCCGGTCGATCCCGAAATGTCGAAAGAGCTCGGCGCCCGCGCCAAAATCGTCAGCCACTGCGATCCGCATGCCGGCCCGCAACAAACGAGCGATGTCCCGTTTAGGGAGCGGCGTGGCAGGATACACCACCAAAAGCCCCGTCGTCGGACTCGTCCGGCCAAGGTCGACGTCGTCGACGGCCCGCAAAGGGATGTCCTCGGCCGCAGCCAGCGAGATGAGCTCAGAAAGTCCGTTCCAATCGGTGCCATCGGGGCGATAATCGTCGGCGCGGGCAGACGCTCCGCAAACGCTCCACCACAGCGCGCCAAATGCAACGAACGCAGATAATTGAGACGATGGTAGAATCAACAAGTTTGACTCAATTGCGTGAAAAATCGCACAAAATAGGTGAAAGTTTTGCGTTGTTGACGTGTGTGAGGGATCATCGCTTCAGGAGCTCCGTCGTTCGATGGTCTTGTCAGGAAGACGACCGTTGTTATAGTTCCTAATAGGACTTCTGACTAAAGCCGAGACCCTATGCTTCCGCCCTTCATCATCGACCAGATTCGAAAGCGTGAGGAGGAAGAATCCCGGCCGACGCAGCAGCCGCGCGTCGAGATGCCGCTGCCGCATCATCTGCCCGTCGAGCCCCAGAGCCAAGTTGAGCCGCAGAGCCAAGAGGAAGAATCGGATCGCGGGGTGGTGGTGATCGACCTGTGCGGGCGCCGGCTCCCGGGCACCTGAATCGCTCTTCAGGCGGTTGATGTTTTTGTTCCCGTCGGCTCGCTTGCAGCGGCGGGCCAGTCGTCGCTGCGCGATCCTCGGTCCGCGTTTGACATCAGCCTCCTAGGGCACGCCAGTACCGGTGATTCCCGCCCACTTGTCGAGAAGTTCGTTTGGTTTAAACGGGCCGTCGTCTGAAAACGCGCCCGCGGTTTCTTGGTGAACCAGGGAGTACACCCGACTACCTGCGACCCCCAACACTTCTCCGCTCACTTCGGCGGCGAGGTCGGACACCAAGAACGCGACGATCGGCGCGATATGTTCGGGACTCATCGAGTCGGGCTGAATCCCTCGAAATAAAGGAAGGTCCTGGGTGAGACGGGTGCGCGCCGTGGGGGCGACCGCGTTTACTCGGATTCCATATTTTCTAAGCTCGAGCGCGGCCGAACGAACCAGGCCGACCACCGCGGCAGACGTCGAGGCAGATACGCTTTGTCGAGCGCCGCCGAAAAACGCGCTCGGTGCGGTGGTGAGGACGATCGATCCCGTCGAACGCGAGTCGACCAAGTACTTTGCGAATGCGCAGGTAGCGCTGAACGGCGCACGAAACTGCGTGTTCAGCATCCGATTGAAGTCTTCGTGTTTCGATCTCAGTAGATTGCCTTCGTGGCGGATCCCCGCGTTTGCCACCATGGCGTGCACCGGGCCGAGGTCGCGGATCGCGTGTTCGATGAGCTGTTCGGTGGCGCCCTCGGCGGTGACATCGACGGTGCTGGGGATAGCAATGCCGCCCCCGGCACAAATCTCGTGGACCACTGCCTGGGCCACTTGCGCGTCCGAGCCGCGGCCGAGTTCGTCGCAACCGAGATCGTTCACCAGCACACGCGCGCCGCATTGCGCGAGGTAGTGACATGTCGCGCGTCCGATTCCGCGTCCGCCTCCGGTGACGACGATAACCTTGCCGTTGAGTTCCATGGGCTGTGTTTACTTCGTGCGGTGTTCCCGACAATGTTCGCATCGAGGTGCGCAATCGGGGTGTTCAACGGCCGAAGTTTGCACTATATGCCACATGATAGGTGGTGTGAGCCAGCCATACCTGTCGGCAGAGCTGCGCGGGCGCCCACCTTGGGGGAAAAAGCGTGAAAGGTAGGCAGTTTGGACGCTACGAGCTGGTTCGGAAGATCGCCTCTGGCGGCATGGCCGAGGTGCTTCTTGCTCGGCAGTGGGGCCACGGCGGATTTTTCCGCGACCTCGTAATCAAGCGTCTGTTCCCCCACTTCGCCTCCAACGCCGCCACACTGCATATGTTTCAAACCGAGGCGCGTCTGCTCGCCGCGCTGAGCCATCCCAACGTGCCGCAAGTGTTCGATCTGGGTTTTGCGGAAGGCACATGGTTCATCGCGATGGAGCACATTGACGGATACAACGTCGCGGATTTGTGGCGGGAGGGCTCTCGGCGGGGACACTTTATGCCGCTGCCCGTGGCCCTCGGGGTTGTGATTCAGATTTGTGATGCGCTGCACCATGCGCATGGAGCGGTGGATCACGTCGGGCGCCCCTTACACATCGTGCATCGCGATGTGAGCCCACAAAACATTATGCTCACGCGAGAAGGAGTGGTGAAGCTCCTCGATTTTGGCGTGGCTCAGACCGCGGCGCGTCCGGAGCCGCGCAGCGGCACGGCGACCGGGACTTATTCCTATATGGCACCAGAGCAGGTTCGGGGCTGTCATGTGGACCGGCGGGCGGATGTCTTTGCGGCGGCGGTGATTCTCTATGAACTGACCACGGGTACGCGCCTCTATCACGGGACGGACACCGAGGTCATGATTGCCGTCGTCGAACAGGAAATCCCGCCGCCATCAAGTCGCGTGGAAGGCTATCCGGAAGAGCTCGAACACATCGTGACCAACGCGCTGCAGCGAGACGCTCGCTATCGAACACCCAGTGCAGCAGACTTGGCGCTCGATCTGGAAGAGTTTGGGGTTCGCCATGGCTTGCGGGTGGGGGCGCGGACCATCGCGGAGTACGTGGACCGAGCGTTTCCATCCGATCCCGGCTACGCCGCCGACGCGCACTATCCGCATGAGAACACCATTCCGTCCAGCGCTCATCCGTCCAGCGCTCATCCGTCGAGCGCTGTCCCGTCCAGTGATGCGGCTGAGCACGACCGCGACATCTCCGTGAGTGGACCACGTCGGCGCTTTGGAGTGTCCGACGCCGGTATCCGTCACTCGGAGTTTCGTGAACCGCTGGTGGAGCATCCTGCTGGGTCGCTCGACCGCGGTGAACCGGAGGGTTCCGAGCTGGAGCCCGGTGATTTTGGCCCAGGTTCCATGTCCGAAATATGGGACCGATCGCCCGACGAACTCACACCTCTCGACGGGTTTGTGGATCCGCCGGTGGCGAGCGGTCCCTTGGTATACTCGGCGTCTGCGCCGCTCCATTCATCGCTTTCGCCAGAGAGCGGCCGATACATGCTCGATTTAGAGCGCCGACTCGAAGACGAAGAGTCCGGCTGAGCGCGTGCTCGACATTCGTCAGATCGAAGAGGCGCGCACACGGATTGGAGATTCGGTATTTTTCTCGCCCTGTGCGTACTCTCGGGTGCTTAGTGATCGCGCGGGCTGCGCGGTTCACCTCAAGCTTGAAAATCTGCAAATGACCGGCTCGTTCAAAGAGCGCGGCGCTTGCAACAAACTCCTTTGTATGACCGCAACCGAGCGGTCGCGTGGCGTGATCGCGGCAAGCGCCGGCAACCACGCGCAGGGCGTTGCGTTTCACGCCGCCCGCTTGGGTATCGATGCGACGATTGTGATGCCGGAAACCACGCCGCTGGTGAAAGTCGCGTCCACACGCCGATGGGGCGCCAAGGTGGTGTTACACGGAGCCAACTTCGAAGCCGCGCATGCCGAGGCACGACGCATCGAGCGCCGCGACGGAAACGTATTTGTGCACGCGTTCGACGACGATGACGTGATCGCAGGGCAAGGGACTATCGGTCTCGAGCTCGTGGAGCAGTGCGCGGACTTGGACGCGGTGGTGGTCGCAGTCGGGGGCGGCGGGTTGCTTGCCGGCGTGGCGATTGCGATCAAGGCCCGGCATCCTCGCATTCAGGTTTTCGGCGTGGAGTCGAGCGCTGCGGCATCGATGCAGGCTGCGCTCGCAGCGGGCGCGCCGACCGATGTGCCTCCCGCAGAAACAATCGCCGATGGCATCGCAGTGCGCCAAGTGGGCGCCCGCCCGCTCGAGATTGCATCGACGCACGTCGACGGGCTCGTGTCGGTGGATGATGAAGAAATCGCCGAATCGGTTTTGGTGCTGCTCGAAGAAGAAAAAACCGTCGCGGAAGGAGCGGGTGCCGCGCCTCTGGCCGCGGTGCTTCAATCGAAGCTGCCGCTTTCGGGGAAGCGTGTGGCGGTCGTCGTATGCGGAGGCAACATCGACGTGAACTTGGTCGCGCGCATGATCGACCGCGGTTTGCGGCGCTCAGGGCGTCTCATGCGCGCGCGGGTGCGTCTGCCGGATGTGCCGGGGGCACTGGCAAGCCTGCTCGCGGTTCTGGGTCGAACGGGTGCGAATGTGCTCGAAGTGCACCACGATCGCGTGGGCGCGCAGGTCGACCTGCGTCAAGTCGTGGTCGAGCTAGCCTTAGAAACGCGCGGCTTCTCGCATATCAGTGAAGTTCGAAAAGCCATGAGCGCAGAGGGCTATGTCTGCTCCTGACGGATCCCGTGGTCGGCGATGACCTAGCTGTGTTATACCAGCGCGCTCCGTAAACGTCGGAGTTCAGGATAAACGTCGGAGTTCAAGCAAGCGCGGCGGGCCGATCTCAGTCGGCAGGTCGAGTGCTGAGGATGGGTCGAGTACGTGGACGTCGAGTACGTGGACGAGGAGAAGAAGCATGAGTGACTTTCCGCAACCAAAAGCGGGAACCGCATTGCAGATGGGAGACGACGGCAAGCTGGCGGTTCCGAGCGACCCCATCATTCCGTTCATCGAGGGCGACGGAACGGGGCCGGATATTTGGCGTGCGTCGGTCCGGGTATTCGATGCCGCGGTGGAGAAAGCCTACGGCGGGTCTCGGAAGATTGCGTGGTGGGAAGTGTTCGCCGGACAGAAAGCGTTTGATCGGTTCGGCTCCTGGCTTCCCGACGAAACCGTGGCCGGTTTTCGAAAGTATCTGGTTGGGATCAAAGGGCCGCTAACGACTCCTGTGGGCGGCGGAATTCGATCGCTCAATGTCGCGCTGCGACAACTGCTCGATCTTTATGTGTGCCTGAGGCCAGTGCGCTGGTTTGCGGGCGTGCCGTCGCCGGTCAAACACCCCGAGCAGGTGGACATGGTGATTTTTCGCGAAAACACCGAGGACATCTACGCGGGCATCGAGTTTGAGCAGGGCTCTGAAGACGCGCAGACCTTTCTCCGCTTTCTCGAGCAAACGTTCCCCGAACGCTTTAGGAAGATTCGGTTTCCCAACACGGTTGGGCTTGGTCTCAAGCCGGTATCGGTCGAGGGGACCGAGCGGCTCGTGCGCGCCGCGATCGAATACGCGATTCGCCACAAACGAAAGAGCGTAACCTTGGTTCACAAGGGCAACATCATGAAGTTCACCGAAGGCGCGTTTCGCAACTGGGGCTTCGCGCTCGCGGATCGTGATTTCGCGAACGAGACCTACAGCTGGGGGCAGTGGGAGCGCACGAAAGCAGAGCGCGGCGAAGAGGCCGCAAACCAGGAGCAAGCGGCGGCGGAAGAGGCCGGGAAGATCGTGGTCAAGGACGCCATCGCGGACATTGCGCTCCAGCAAGTATTGACTCGGCCGCGCAGCTTCGACGTCATTGCGACGCTCAACCTCAACGGAGACTACCTATCCGATGCGCTTGCCGCTCAGGTTGGCGGTATCGGCATCGCGCCCGGCGGCAACGCCAACTACCGTACGGGTCACGCCATCTTCGAAGCGACCCACGGTACGGCGCCGAAGTACGCCGACCAGGACAAGGTCAACCCGTCGTCGGTGATTCTCAGCGGAGAGCTGATGTTTCGGCATTTGGGGTGGGATGAGGCCGCAGACCGAATCATCAACGGTGTCGAAGGAGCGATTTCGGCGAAGAGGGTGACCTACGATTTCGCGCGTCTCATGGAGAACGCGACTCAAATCAAGTGCTCGGAGTTCGGAGACGAAATCATCAAGCACATGGAGGATTGATCGATGTCTCAACAGGACACGTCCCGACGGGACACACAAGGGCGAAACAAGATCGCGCTGGTCGGCGCAGGCAACATCGGGGGAGAGCTCGCGAGCCTCGCCGCGCGGCGGGAGCTTGGCGACGTGGTGCTGGTGGATATTCCGGACAAGGAAGGCGTGGCCAAAGGCAAGGCGCTCGACATTAGCCAGGCGTGTGCGCTCGACGGTTTCGATGCACGCATCACCGGAACTTCGGACTATGCCAACATTCGCGGCGCAGACGTCTGCATCGTGACGGCAGGGGTTCCTCGCAAGCCCGGGATGAGCCGGGATGATTTGCTCACCATCAACCTGAAGATCATTCGGTCGGTCGCCGCTCAAATCAAAGAGCACGCGCCGGAAGCATTCGTCATCGTCATCTCCAATCCGCTCGATGCGATGGTGTACGAGATGCAAAAGGTCACCGGGTTTCCCAAGCACAAAGTCTGCGGCATGGCCGGGGCGCTCGATTCAGCACGGTTTCAGCACTTTATTTGCGACGAGCTTGGAGTCTCGACCAAAGAAGTGCAGACGCTGGTGCTGGGTGGTCACGGCGATACCATGGTGCCGACGCTAAGCTATTGCACCGTGGGTGGCGTCCCTGTGACGCAGCTGATCCCGCGCGAAAAGCTCGAAGCGATCGTGGCGCGTACCCGAAAGGGCGGGGGCGAGATCGTGGGGCTGATGGGCACGAGCGCCTACGTTGCTCCAGCGGCAGGCGCGATTGCGATGGCGGGCAGCTACTTGCTGGATCAGAAACGGATGATTGCGTGTGCGGCGTTTTGCACCGGCCAGTATGGCATCGACGGGATCTATATTGGCGTGCCGGCGCTTATCGGTAGCGCGGGCGTGGAAAAAATCGTCGAAGTAGAGCTCAGCGCCGATGAGAAGGCGCTTCTTGCCAAGAGCGAAGAAGCCGTGCGAGGACTGGTGCGAGACGCGGAGAGGCTATAGGCGAATGAATATTCACGAATACCAGGCCAAGGATCTCTTCCGAAAATACGGCATCCCCGTGCCCAAAGGCGTCGCGGTGATGAGCGCGGAAGGAGCGGTGGAGGCCGCACGGCGGCTGATCGAGCTGACCAACAACGAGGTGTTGGTGGTTAAGGCGCAAATCCACGCCGGGGGCCGCGGCAAAGCGGGGGGCGTCAAAGTGGTCAAGGGTGTCGAATCGGCGGCCGCGGCGGCCCGCGAGCTCTACGGAAAAACGCTCGTTACCCATCAGACAGGGCCCGACGGAAAGCTGGTTCAGCGGTTGCTTGTGGAGCAAGGGCTCGACATTGCGACCGAGATGTACTTGGCGCTGGTGGTGGATCGCGAGAGCAAGCGCGTGGCGGTGATGGTGTCCACCGAAGGCGGGATGGATATCGAAGAGGTCGCCGCGACCACGCCCCACAAGATTCACACGGTGTTCATCGATCCCGCGGTCGGGCTGCAAGATTTTCAGGTTCGTCAGCTGATGTTCGGGATGGGGCTGCCGAAGGATGCGCAGAAAAGCTTTCGGAAGCTCGTTCACTCGCTCGCCAAGCTATTCGAGGCGGAAGACTGCTCCATCGCGGAGATCAACCCGCTGGTCATTACGAAATCGGGCAACCTGCTCGCGCTGGACGGGAAGATCAACTTCGACGGCAACGCTGACTTTCGTCACGCGGCGGCGTGGGACGAGCTTCGCGATGTGAGCGAGGAAGCCCCCACGGAGACGGAAGCCAAAGAAGCGGGTCTCTCGTACATTCAACTCGACGGCACCATCGGCTGTTTGGTGAATGGCGCGGGGCTCGCCATGTCCACGATGGACGTCATCAAGCACTACGGCGGCGAACCGGCGAACTTCCTCGACGTGGGCGGCGGAGCCAGCCAAGAATCGGTCACCAAGGCGTTCAAGATTATCCTTCGCTCGCCGAACGTGACCGGAATCTTCGTCAACATCTTCGGCGGCATCATGAAATGCGACATCATCGCCAACGGCATCGTCGCAGCGACGCGCGAACTCGGTCTGAAGGTGCCGCTCGTGGTTCGGCTGGCCGGAACCAACGTGCGCAAAGGCAAAGACATTCTTGAGCGTTCAGAGCTCGCGATCACGGCCGCCGACAGCATGGCTGACGGCGCGCAAAAAATCGTGGCGCTCGCAGGGGGACAATAGCCCATGGCAATCTTAGTCGATAGCGAAACCAAACTACTGGTCCAGGGGATTACGGGCAGCGCGGGCGCGTTTCATTCGGCACAGATGCTCGACTATGGAACGCGAATTGTGGCCGGGGTGACTCCGGGACGGGGTGGTCAGACGTTCGGGGAAAGCGTTCCGGTCTTCGACACAGTGAAGCAAGCCGTTGCCGAGACGGGAGCCAACGCGTCGTGCGTATTCGTGCCTCCACCATTCGCGGCCGACGCGATTCTTGAGGCCATCGAAGCCGAGCTACCACTGGTGGTGTGCATCACCGAGGGCATTCCGGTGATGGATATGCTGAAGGTGCGACGGGTGCTCGATAGCCAAACCGCGACCCGTCTCATTGGACCGAACTGCCCGGGGGTGATTACCCCTGAGCAATGCAAAATCGGGATTATGCCCGGGCCGATTCACAAGGCGGGGGGCATTGGCGTCGTGTCCAAAAGCGGAACATTGACCTACGAAGCCGTGGGCCAGCTGAGCGCGCTCGACATCGGCCAGAGCACCGCGGTGGGCATCGGTGGGGATCCGATCAACGGCACGGATTTTATCGACGTGCTCCGCCTCTTTCAAAAAGATCCCGACACCGATGGCGTGATCATGATTGGAGAAATCGGCGGCAACGCCGAGGAACGTGCCGCAGCTTGGATCAAGGAACACTTCACCAAGCCGATTGCTGGGTTCATTGCCGGGCGCACGGCACCTCCAGGCAAACGCATGGGCCACGCGGGCGCGATCATCTCTGGTGGAAAAGGCACCGCCGACGCCAAAATAGCGGCATTGGAATCGGCCGGCGTTCGTGTCGCTCCGACGCCTTCGGACATGGGGTCGGCCATGCAAGCGCTTCTCAACGCTCGCTGAGCGTTCCCACCACCCGGCTCGTGGCGTCGGGCGTCTTCGGTTGGCAGGGAGTCTTCGGTTGGCAGGGAGTCTTTGGTTCGCGGGGCTTCTTTTCGGGTTGCGTAGGGGCGATGGAGCGGTCACATAGCGCCGCGAACGCGGCAGCAGACCGCAAGATTACCTTCACTCGAACGGCGACCTGTAAAGCCGTGCTGGAAAAACAAATGGCCATCGAACAAACACTGAGCATTATCAAGCCCGACGCGGTGGAGCGAAACCAGATCGGAGCCATCCTTTCGATGATCGAAGGATCGGGCCTTCGAGTGAACGCGATGCGCTTTGTCCACCTGAGCAAGCCCCAAGCGGAAGCGTTCTACGCGGTGCACAAAGAGCGTCCGTTTTTCGGAGAGCTCGTCGAATTCATGACCCGGGGTCCCGTGGTCGTGATTGCCCTTGAGGGCGACAATGCAGTTTCCGCATACCGCGCGCTGATGGGCGCAACCGACCCCGCCAAAGCCGAACCAGGCACGATTCGAGCGAAATACGGAAGCAATCTGGGTGAGAACGCGTGTCACGGGTCTGATTCGGCGGAGAACGCAAAAACTGAGGTATCGTTTTTCTTTCCCGAGCTGAGCTGAATCAGCTGAGCTGAATCAGCTGAACCTGAATAGGGCAGCTCGAGCAGACCGAGCGCGCTGCCGCGTCTACGGGTATTCTGAGTCTATCGATTCTGAAGGTGCCACGAGAACCCCGCGGTTGAGGCCTCGAGCTCTCCTCATTGGGGTCGTGTTCTTAGTGATCGGGGCTTGCGCAGGGCCTGCACGCGAAACGCGTGGGCCTTCACCTCGGCCGGACGCCGCAGAGCGGCTCGCGGAGCGCTTGCCCGCGGGCGCGAGCGCGTGCGTGGTCGCTCGACCGGCCATCGTTCCTGCGCGACGTCGTTCCCTTATTCGCGCGATCAGCGGTGGCGATAGCTTCGCGTGGCTTCGTGGGGCACCCGTCGTGGCCTATGCGTGGGCCGAGCAAGTTCGTTCTCGGGGGGTGCGAAACTCGGTGGTGCTGATGCACACGACCGGCGACGACGCGGCAGTACGAACGTACTTGCAAGCAGAAGCTCCGTGGAAGCTGATATGGAGCGATGCCTGTCACGGCGCCGCCTGCGGAGAGGCTCCACGCGCAGAGTGGATTGCGCCTCGCATCGTTCGCATCACGCGCGGTCGATGGATGCCCCATACGCGTGGCGCGGAACAGGGGTGCGCGGCGTTGGTGTCTCGCCATCGCGACGGGGCGGAGGTTTCGGTACGGCGACAAGTCGACTTGGGTGCGGATTTTTTTGTCCCCGGCTTGCCCGAGCGGGTCGACCGGGTGGTTCGCACGTCGGCCACGCGCGTTTTGGTGACGCAACGATTGTTTTTGGAGAACGAAAAGGATCAAGAGATTCCCCTTTGGCGTATTGTGGGCGCGGCAGGCCAAAACGTTCGACATGTCGCGACCGACGTAGAGCTGAATCGGCGGGGGTCGGCAATCGAAATGCGCTTCACGGTGCTGTGGCGCGACTTGCAATTTCTTCAAGAAGATCGGCGGAGAATGAACCGCGCGTTGGCCCGCGAAGCAGAGCATCGGTTGCCGATTCCTGCGCGCGACGTGGATGTCGCAAATCTAAACTTGGTACGGCGGGAGGTGCGTCGTCGCCAGCAACGCGTGGAGTCAGCGCAGTCTACTCGGCGTCGTGAAGAAGCGCTCGAGCTCCGGGCTCTTCTCGAGCGTGCTAGGGCACGGCATCCTGATGAACCGGGGCTGGCTCGCGCGCTCTACCGCGTGCTTGTGGATCCCGTCCGGGACGGCGCGGCGGCGTTCGCGCTGAGTGAGGAGGAGATCTCCCGAGGTTCCGGGGACGAGTGGCCGCTTCGTCGTCGCCGTGCGGCTGCGCTGGTGGGCGAGCCGACGCTGCGACGGGCGTTGGTCGCGGATGGCGTTGTGCCCCGTCGCTACGCAGGGCGCGCGGCACGCGATCTTACCGCGCTCGCGGCTCAGCATGAGCCCGAGGAGGCGCTTTACGAGTGGGCGGAAGCTGCGTGGAAAGCGAGTGTTGAGCTCGGTAGCCGCCGTCCTCGAGTGAGCACGCAGGGGGCCTCTCCAGCCTCTTTCTCGTATGACTCCGTGCTTGAAACCGCGCTCACGCTGGCTGAACTACGGGGCCTGAGCGATCAGAGCCGCGCCGCCTACGTCCTCGCGAGATTCGGTGGGCCGAGATTCGGAGGGCTAAGGGGCGTCGCGACGGAACCGCCGAAACTCCATGGTCCTCCTTCATCGCGTTTGCTCGAGCTTCGGGAGCCGTCGGGGGCGACGATGTTGGTTGGCGCCGCGCCGACCCATGCGCCGAGCGAGCTGCGCGCGTTGGGGCGCCAGCTTGCGCTCGCCCTCCACGATTCGAGCCACCCCGCGGTTTCGCAGGGTTTCGTAGATTTGACGATCGCGTTCGTCCGTATCGGCCATTCTTCGACCCAACCCGACCGGGTCATTCGAATGATTGTCCGTAGCGCAGGCGACCATGTCGAGGTCGTCAAAGCGTCCGATGGGAGCGTGTCGTGGCCCGCGCTCGCGCGGTATGTGGGAAACCCTCTCGGTTCTCGGAGCGACCGGCTTTTTCCTGCGCCAGAGATACGCATCGAGGCTCATTCACTTCGCGTTGCCGCCGACCTCCTGGAGCGAAGTGCATCCGAGCCAGCCCTCCGGTGCCGTCGCGAAGAATTCGTACTCCGATGCGCGAGCGATTCTGACCCGGGCGTAGCGCGCCGGGCGCTGGGGACGCTGGTGGCGACTCAGTTGAAGCTGGGACGTTGAGGCTGGGACGTTGAGGCTGGGGCGCTAACGCGGTTGAGCCGACGCGAGAGATGGTCTCGGCTGGCGAGCCAAGCGGGCGGTGATAAGAAAGGGGCATGAGTGAAGAAGGCGCGGCACGCGCGGCAGCGATGGAAAAAGAACTCAAGCCCCTGGTCGAGGAGGCGTTTGCGCAGCCAGATGCGCGCAAACGCCCCGAAATCCGCAAAGCTATCGAACAGACGATAGCTTTGCTCGACGAGGGAACGTTGCGGGTTGCCCAGCACGATTCCGAGCGAGACGAGTGGACGGTCTTTCCCTGGGTGAAGCAAGCGATTCTGGTGTACTTCGGGATTCGCCAGATGGAGCGGATCGAAATTGGTCCGTTTGAGTACCACGACAAGATTCCCCTCAAGACCGGGCTCGACAAAGCTGGTGTGCGCGTAGTTCCTCCGGGGGTCGCTCGTTATGGCGCCCACTTGGAGCGCGGATCGATTCTGATGCCGGGCTACGTCAATATCGGCGCGTGGGTCGGTGCCGGAACCATGGTCGATACGTGGGCAACCGTGGGTTCGTGTGCGCAAATCGGTCGAGGCGTTCATCTGAGTGGCGGCGTAGGAATCGGCGGTGTGCTCGAGCCGCCGGGAGCGCGGCCGGTGATCGTGGAAGACGGCGCGTTTCTGGGGTCACGTGCGATCGTCGTCGAAGGGGCGCGGGTCGGTCGCGAAGCGGTGCTCGGAGCGAACGTAGTCATCACGGCGTCGACATCCATTATCGACGTCACGGGGCCGGAGCCGATGGAAATGCGTGGCGTCGTGCCGCCTCGTTCAGTGGTCATTCCGGGGACTCGACCGAAGGCGTTTCCCGCGGGGACGTTTGATGTGCCCTGCGCGTTGATCATCGGAACGCGAAAAGAGAGCACGGATCAGAAGGTCTCGTTAAACGAAGCCCTGCGTGACTATCAGGTCTCGGTTTAGTCGGAAGTCATCGGTCTAGCCCATGCGAGAGACTCCTTCATTGCCGCCCGCGACCCATCCTGGAGCTCGGTTTCCGGAGGAGTGGGCGGAGATGTGTGCACGGTGGGGGGAGCCTACGTTTCGCGGAAAGCAGATTTTCGAGTGGTTGTACCGCAAAGGGGAGTGGAATCCCGAACGGATGACCAACTTGCCGCGCCCGCTTCGACAAAGACTGAAAGACGAGGGCCTAGCCGCGCTTCCGGAGGTAACGAAAGCGGCGGAGGCGACGGATGGTACCGCGAAACTATTGCTTCGATTCGATGATCACGCCGAGATCGAAACGGTTCTGATCCCTCAAGAACGCAGTGGCCTCAGTCGCGCCCCCACGTCGGATGGGCCGCCGCGTGGGGACGAAACTCTGCCCGTCACGCAATGCGTGTCGTCGCAGGTGGGATGTGCCATGGGGTGCGTGTTCTGCGCATCGGGGCTCGCGGGGCTCAAACGGAATCTGAACGCTGCCGAAATCGTGCAGCAGGTCGTCGTGGGGCGCAGTCGACTCGGGCCAGCCTACCGGTTTGGAGGGGTGGTGTTGATGGGCATGGGCGAGCCGCTGCACAACTACGACGAGGTCGCGCGCGCGCTCGTGTTGATGACCCACCCCGCCGGGCTGGGCATCTCCCGTAGGAAAATTACTCTTTCGACCAGTGGCCTGGTCCGAGAAATCGACCGGTTGGCAGAAGACTTTGGCGGCGATATTCAGCTCGCCATTTCGTTGCACGCCACCGACGCCGAAACACGTTCCGAACTCATGCCCATCAACCGAAAGTACCCGCTCGCTGACTTGATCGCTTGTTTGCGGCGCTATCCCTTGCCGCGGCGATCTCGGATCACGATCGAGTACACATTGATTCGCGGAGTGAACGACAGCCTCGAGCATGCAGAGCGCCTGGTTCGTCTGCTGCGGGGAATCCCCGTGAAAATTAACCTGATTCCCGTCAACCCGGTTTCGGGATCGCAGCCTGTTTTCGGCAAAGAGTGTCGCGCTCCCGACCGACGACAGGTTCAACGTTTTCGTGAGCGCGTTCACGGTTTTGGCGTGTCGGCATTTGTGCGCAAAACCCGCGGCGAGGAGATTGATGCGGCGTGTGGCCAACTCGCACTTCATGGCGCGCGCTTGCGACGCGACAAACGTTCGAAACCTTCGTCCGCCCCGCCAGCGTGAAGAGCGGCTCGGCGGGATTTTTCATGAAGGAACTTGGCGCGCGGGTCGTCGGACCCGATCATGCGGTGTATGGATGCACGCGGCGAGCAGATTTGGCATTGGTTCATACAAAATCCGATCATAAGAGTTTGGTTGCTGGGATGTTTTTTTGGTGTTCCGCTGGCTATCCCGGTGTCGCCGGTGCGCGCACAACCCCATTCTTCGCGCCGCGCGAGTCGCGCGCTACGAATGTACGAAGCACCGAACGACGCGATCCGTGTCGACGGCATGCTGCGGGAGTGGAACCGGAAAAAGTTCTCTGAACTTGGGGAAGGCGACGACGCTGCGATTCGCTATGCGCTGGCCTACGATGATGCGAACTTGTGGGTGGCAGCGAAGGTGCGCGACGAACGGCTCGTTCGACTCGGCGATGCCGGAAAGATCCAAGATGCGGTAGTGCTCACACTAGCGCATTCCCGCCGCGGTCGTTTTTCTTCCCTAGATATTTGGCTCTATCCGGGCGTGCCTGGTCGGTCGTCCGCGCTCGTTGCCGTGGGCCCGTCCGGGCGAGCGATCGTTCCCGTTTCGCGCGATGGGCGCCGCGGGGCGAACATCGTGGAAGCCCTAGAACCGAATCGCGCAGGTTATCGGCTGGAAGCTCGCGTTTCGCTCGATGCATTGGAACGTCGCGCCCCAGGAGTGAAAAAAGCGCTTGCCGCCCGCCGCGCGCGCGGTGCGATTCGACTGGTCGACGTCGATCGTGAAGCGCGGCCCGCTGTCGACGCCGAGTTAGCAAGTGCGCCAGTTGATCTTCATCACCTCGCAGCGCTTCCGCGGATTCGTCGTATCGGAAACGACGCCTGGCTCCTGCGGCAGTTCTTGCGCCGCGTAGAGGCGAGCAAGGCGGACATCGATCACGACCTGCACGGCAATGTGTGTGGCGATCGCCAAGCTGAGCGGGTAGTCGTAGTGGACGGATTCGTGGTGGTTCTGGGACCCGGCTACCGCAACGGGGAAGTGTACGATTTCTCGAAAGTTGCCGCAGACCCCGTACGAGCGTACCAAGCTCAGTTGCAGGACGTCACCGGGGATGGCCGGCGAGAGCTTCTGTTGGGCTATATCGAACGCGTCTCCAGCCGGAAGCGCCGCGTGTGGCGGGTGGTCGCCTTCGACTGCGAGCGCGTGCGCGTTCAGTTCGCGGCAGAGACTGGGCGGGAGATCGATGGCCGATGGATCAAAGCGCCGGTGATGGTGCGAACGGGAAATGCTGCGGGGAGCCGTCGAGGCCTTCCGACGATCGAGATTCAAGCGCCGTCCCCCGATGACGGGCAGCTCGGAAGTCAGACGGATTCATCTTCGAACCGCGCGCCATTGCCGCCCCGCTTGCTTCCGATGCTTTCGCCGCGCGGAGCAGCAACGTCACGAACCTATCGCTGGGACGGTCAACGCTTCGGGCTTCTTGAGGAAGAAAAACGGCCAGCGCGAAGACGAGCCCGCGGTACGGCTCGTCCCTCAGACGGATCGCGGAATGTCGAAGTTCAACGAACCGCCCCGCCCGCCATTTCGGTGGCATCCGAGGATCGTCCGAGTCGCGTCCGCGAGCTTCTCGCGCTCGCACGACGAGAGCTTGGGGTTGAAGCTGGTGTTCGAGCGCGATTCCGCAAAAGGGTCAACGTTGCTGAGGATCCACGCCACGAACACGTCCTCGTTCTTGGCCAACACGTCGTCGTGGTCGGCGATGGGTTCCTCGGTGGATCGCGATATTTTCAGTTCATACCTCCAGTGACGGCGCCGGAAGGTATTCTCCATCTGACCACCGCGGACCTTTCGGGGGACGGACGCGACGAGATTCTCGTTCGGGTGTCGCGAGATGTGGGCCCGTTTTTCCGGGAGATGCTCTTTGTTTACCGGTTTTCGAGAGCGGGGTTTGCCCGCGTGTTCGGGGCCGAAGTAGGCCGCGTGCAGGGAAAGAAGTTTGTTCGCAATCAAGTGCGGTTGCCGAATCGTGGGTCACGCCGAATATTGATCATTCGTGCCGGCCGCGCGCGAGGCTTCGGTTCGAATCACTGGCCCTGGCCCGACCCTCCCGCGGGAGAGTTTGCGCCACTTCGTTTGCCGTGGCGAGACGCACCGCGGGAGTATCTCTGGAAGAACAATGCCCTCGTAGCCTCCGGCCGCTAGAGCAGTGGACAGTTTGCCTAAGGGTCTGGCACCCAGACCCTCTCGCCCGGGATACAATCCCGGGCGATTCACCCAAACTCCCCCGCCAAGAGGCACGTGGCACGGTGACGTAGGGTTGAACTGCTGGGGCCCCGCCGCTGCTCTAGCCTAAGATGCCGCGGGCAATGAGAGCTTGGCGAATTTCGTCTTGTCGTGCGTCTAGCTCTTGTGGGTCTTTGACTGGCTGAAAGCGCGCGTCGGGCCCGGTGCGCGCGACTTGAACAAACGTGGTCGGGACGAATGCGGAAAGCTGTCCGACTAAGTGCTCGAACTGCACCGCGGTGGCTCCTTCTACTTTTTTGTTCACTGCGAACCAGCTCAGATCGAAGTCGCGGTCGATGGCTTCTGCATCGAGCACCATGGTGTTGGTGTTGAACACGCGTACGGAATCGCCATCGAACGAATCCGGCAGACGGAACGCTTCCACGATTTCGGGCCGCCCATTGACCCGCGCCGGGATTCCGCCTCGGTCGCCGTCGTGCTTGGGTGCGACCTCGACGGTCATCGCGGCCCCTCCGCGCATATGTGCGCCGACGATCGCGGGGTCGAGCGTGGCAGTAAGGTTGTCAACGTTCGAGACAAACAGCGTGGTCCCCCCAGATCGCCGAAATTGCTCAAGCGCGCCGTGCGCGCGAAGCGCAAACGTCAGGTCGCCGTGCCCCGGCGCATAGGGGCTTGGGCGGCCGTCGGAGTTGCGAAAAAGCTCGCCTTCGGGTGTCAGGCGCAGCGAAATAAACTGCGGGAACGGAGTGGCGGGATTGCTTCCTGAAGACGTTGCGTTTCGTGAAGCGATCGCGGCGGAGATTTCCGCGTGGGTCGCGAAGCTCGTCATCACGAACGCTGGCACCACTCCTGAGTAACGCTTTGTGGCTTGTTCCGCGTCGCGCAGTTTGAGGTCAAGAAATGACTGGCCATCAAGCGCCTGGACGGTCGCTTTCACGACTCCCCCAAACCGGGTCGCCATCCCGCCGGCCAGAATTACCACCCCAACGCGGCCCTCCGCTATAGCGGACGCGCCGACAGCGTGAAGTTCTTCGCGATCGGAGGAGCCAAGCTCTGGGATCGCGGATACGTCGTCGGGCTCAGGCGGGGTTACTGCGCCCGAGATTCGGTTTCGCTCGCTCAGGTTTTGTTCCGTACGCAGGCTCGCGCGCAGCGAGTTGAAGAGCTCGCGGTCGAAACCGTATTCGCGCAGCAGCGCGGAGGTTGCGTCGTCGACAGAGTCCATCATGTCCGCAACCAATCACGTCGCACGTGACGTGTCGAGGGCGAAAACAACTCGATGCACAATGTGTGCCGTGGTTCGGAAAATTTCACCAGAGCGTCGATACAGAGACACTTTCGAGTGGAACATGACGTGGCGGGGTTGCGCCAGCGGCCTCGGTAGCACCATATGAAAAGGAAGGCCGGCACAGGGTAGGTCAGAACGGGGCTAGGTCGGAACAGGACGCGGGATGAGGGAGATTCGTCGATGAACACATGGCACACGCTGGCGACTTCTTTGGTGGCGTTCGGATCAGTCTTGATTGCCACACAGGAGAGCCGTGCTCACGACTATGACATCGTGCCGCATCCTGCCTCGCCCGGGTACGCGACGGCGTCGGTTGATGTGGTGTACGACGCACCCCCGGCTCGCCCCACCGTAGTAGTGACTCGGCCCGTTGCGCCGTGGCCGGGCGCGGTGTGGGTCCATGCGCACTGGGGATGGAGCGGCTCGCAGTATGTGTGGACTCAGGGATATTGGCTCCCGCCGCGCCCCGGGTTCGTATTTATCCAACCTACCTGGAGACGGTACGGGGCCGGATGGGCGTTTGTTCCGGGGGCGTGGAGTCGTCCCGGAACCACCGTGTACGTACACTCCGGTTATCCGTACGGTTATCGGGGTTACCGCTATGGTCGGTATCGCAATCGATACGGTCATGGATATCGATATCGCCATCGTCGGGGGTATGTCCGGTCGCGCGGTCGATATGGTCGACCGGCGTATGTTCGCCCAGCTCGAGTACACCGACGGTCTGCAGTACGAAGCCGACGCGTATCGGGTCGACCTCCGGTGGTGGTTCGACGCCCAACAGCCGTCCGGAGAACGACAGTTCGCGCTCCTGCGCGTCGGACCACGATTCGACGCTCAGCGCGGCGCACGACGGTTCGTCGTTGATACGGTGGGTTTGCGGTTCGTTGGCGACAGATGTAACTCTGCAAGGCGGGGTGTCGTTCTGTATGATGCAGTCCCTCACCCCTCCGCTCATTGCGTGATGCCCGACCGGGCAGCCTGAGCATTCGGAGTTTCCGTGCGTCGCCGTGTTTTCGATTCCGCTGTGGTCGTGTTCGTCGTGGCCTTGTTGGCCTCGATATCGCTCCATCTGCCGGTCTACAAGGTGCTGGGAACGCTCGCGGAGTTTTTTGAGGAGAAGCATGCCGCCGGCGCAACGCATCGCGCGCCGGTCTCGATTGAGTTCGAGGTTTCTGACTCCGATTCAGCCGAAACACTGCCTGCGCCGCCGAAGCCCGATGCGGTTCCGCAAGAAACGACACCGCCGCGCGATGAACCCGAGGCTCCCCCGGCCAAGCCACCGGAAGAGGAGAAGCCACAGTTGGTTCCGGCGGAGCCGACGCCTCCTCCCGAGGCCCAACCGGTCAATCCTCTTGAGCGCCAAGCGATTCAGCAGAAAAGCCAAAACCAGCAGGCGCCGACCGACCCCAAGTTCATTGCGGATGAAAACAATCGCGTGGAAGAAGAGACCGTCGCGCGACTGAGGAACTATGTCGAAGACAGCGCCGACCCGTCCGCGGGAGCGCCTCAATCGGAGAGCGCAGCGCCGGAGGATGGCAACGCGAACGAAGACGAGATTGCCGACATGCGAGAGCAAGAAGGCAGCGAGGAACGGACCGTAACCGAGGAAGAGGCCCAAGCCGACCGGCCCGAGACATCCCCAAACCCACCCGCAACTTCATCGAAACCACAACAAGCGCGGAGCGCGGCCGAATCTGGGGCTCCCGAGCGCGAATCGGCGTCGACTCCATCGTCGGACCCTGCCACCGAGGAAATCGTTGTCCATGATGGCCACGGCACCTTCGTGATTCGACGACCCAAGCGCGCGCGAGCTGAGGACGGGTCTGGAGATCGCGCGCGTCGCGGCCGCCAGGGTCGTGCAGCCCGCGGAAGAAACGCTCCCAATCTCAAGCTTTCATGGTCGCAGTTTGCGACCGTCATGGGCGAGGATCGTTTGCGCGAACAGCGAGAAGCGTACGTTCGCGAGCGCCGATCGAAGCGGCGCGGCAGCACGCATCAGCAGCGATGGAAAGAGTTCCGCGCTGCTCTCGAGAACTTCACGCCGACGGTCCGTCCCGGGAACCAAACCGCGTTGAATGCCGCGGCGTCGCCGTTTGCGACCTATCTGGCGACCGTGCATCGGCGCATCCACCGCCAGTTTTCGGATCGGTTTGTGGCGGGGCTACCAACCTACGGGGGCAGCCCGTTTTCCGACCCATCGCTCGTCACTACGCTGGAGATCGTGTTCAATGAAGACGGCTCGTTGCACAAAGTGGGGATTGCCAAAGCGAGTGGATTCTTGCCTTTCGATTATGGCGCGTACAACGCGGTCATGAGTGGGCAGCCCTATCCTTCGCCGCCGTCCTCGATCTTGAGTGGCGACGGTCGGGTGTATATGCATTGGGGGTTCTATCGAAACGAACGGCGGTGCGGGACGTTCAACGCCAAACCATACATTCTTCCCAATCCCGGCGGCGGCTCAAAACCGCCGCGCGACGGGTTTCGTGATGGTCCGGTGCGAAACGGTGCACGAAGCGATACGCGCAAGACGTTTCGTGGAGCGCCGATTGCTTCGCGCCGCCATTGATTTAGTGCCTAAACGTTTGAGCGAACCATGTCTCCATCAAGCGCGCCGCCGTCTTCTATTGCTTCGTCGGGTGATGCCGCGGGTGACGGAGCGCTGACCCAAGAGCTCAAGACGCTTGCGCGCGAACTGGGCTTCGCGCGGGCAGGCGTCGCACGGGCGGAAAAACTCGAGGAAGAAGGCAAGCGGCTTCGGGAATGGCTTGCCGCGGGGAGGCATGCGTCCATGGGATGGATGGAATCTACGGCAGAGGTGCGCTGTGATCCTCGCGTCCCCCAGATGGTGGAGCATGCATCCAGCGTGATGGTGCTTGCGACGCCATACGGTCGCGGCCGTGCGCTCGATGGGCCTGCTGGTGGACGAATCGCCGCATACGCGGTGGGCCGCGACTATCATCGGGTACTCGGCAAGCGATTGCGTCGGCTAGAGAGGGTCCTCAGGTCGCGTGGGTTTGCGGCGCGCGCGTCGGTTGATTCAAAGCCCGTTTTCGAGCGCGCCTGGGCTCAGCGCGCAGGCATTGGTTTTGTGGGCAAAAATTGCTGTCTGATTGTGCCGGGGATCGGGTCCCAAGTGTTCTTGTCGTGTGTTGTCACGACGGCCAAACTGGTCGCCGACAAACCCATGGCAGGGCGATGTGGACGCTGTACCCTTTGCCTCACGCAGTGTCCGACATCGGCTTTCGTTTCACCCCGGCAGCTCGATGCTCGAAGGTGTGTGTCCTACCTCACCATCGAACACCGCGGCTCGGTGCCCGAACATCTACGTGAAGGAATAGGCGGCTGGGTGTTTGGCTGTGATGAATGCCAGGACGTCTGCCCTTACAACCATTCGCGTCATCAAGAGGAAGGAGACGGCGCGTTTGCGCCGGGGGAACGGTGGGACGTCGAGCTCGGCGCGTTGCTCGAAATGACCGACGCAGAGTTTGACGACTGGAGTCGAGGTTCTCCGGTTCGGCGTACGGGGCTCGCGGGGCTCGCGCGAAACGCCGCGCTGGTGCTCGGCAACCGAGGAGGGAGAACCCATTTGCGCGTGCTAAACCGCGCGGCGGAGAACCATCCGCACGAGAGTGTGCGCGAGGCTTCGCGGTGGGCGCAGCGGCAGATTCGAAACCGGCTGTTGCCGCGGATTGAGCGCGAGCCCTGAGATTCCTGAGTGGTCCTATGCGGTGGGCAGGATTCGCTCGATATTTTTTATCAGCGTGTCTAAGCCTTCCCGGCGTGCTGAGCTGAAGGGCACAAGAGCGTGGCCGAGTCGCTCAAAATCTTTTTTTAGCTTGGGAAGCGCTTCCTGGACTTCGGGGAGATCGCATTTGCTGACGCCAACGATGCGCGGACGCGTGGCCAGGCGAGGGTCGAACGTCGAGAGTTCGTGCATCAGCGCGTGAAAGTCACTAAGCGGGTCGCGACCTGGTTCTCCACTGATCGTCACGACGAAAAGGAGCACTCGGGTGCGCTCGATGTGGCGGAGAAACCGAAGTCCCAGGCCCGCACCATGAGAAGCACCTTCGATGATGCCCGGAATATCCGCGATCACGAAACTACGCTCTTCGCCGAGCGAGACGACGCCGAGATTGGGCACCAGCGTGGTGAACGGGTAGTCGGCAATTTTGGGCCGGGCACGCGAAATCGACGCGATCAGCGTGCTCTTGCCAGCGTTCGGAAAGCCCACCACTCCGACGTCGGCCAGCAACTTGAGCTGAAGCCGAATCTTTCGGTGTTCGCCCGCTTCTCCGGGTTCGGCGTTCCGCGGTGCGCGATCGTATCGGGTTACAAGTCGACGGTTTCCGCGGCCGCCGCGACCCCCGCACGCCACCACCGCTCGCTGCTCTGGCGCGGTGAGATCCGCGAGCAGTTCGTCGGTCTCCGCGTCGAACACCTGGGTGCCCACGGGCACGGGCACCGTCAAGTCTTCCCCCGCGGCGCCAAATTGATCGTTCCCTCGGCCGTCCTCGCCGCGCTTTCCGCGAATCACTCGCTGATAACGGAGGTCGATCAGCGTGCCGAGTCGGGGCTGTGCTTCGAGAACGATGCTTCCTCCGCGCCCGCCATCGCCTCCTGAAGGCCCACCCAGAGGCATGAATTTTTCACGACGAAACGCAGCACAGCCGTTTCCACCGTCTCCGGCGGTCATTTCGATACTCACCTCGTCGACGAAACGCATGCCGTAGTGCTAGCGCGCGGCGGGCGCGCAGCAACCACGCCATCGAAAGGTCCCTCTTTGAGCGGAGGCGCTGCTCATCTCCACTTACGAGCTTAAAACTCCAGGTTCGCGTACACTAGCGCGGCGGAGATGGCGGTAGCGAGGCGAAACACTGCGCTTGGAGTAGCGCGCGAGCGTTTTGTCGGGGGTCTCGGTCAAAAGGCTGAGGAGTTGCGGGCGGCGGTTGGTGCGCTTTCGGCGGCGGGATCTCCGCAGAATCCATCTGGGGCGCGGCCGGCTGCAGGGAAAACGACCGAACGCTCCCGACGACAAGACAGCGACGAACTTCGCGAGCGGGAAGTAAGCGAGGTTCGGCGTCGCCTGCACGCGCTCTACGCTTCAGCACAGGTATTTGGCATAGAAACCGTGGTTGGCGCACTGGCGGAGTGTATCAAACTTCTCGACACCGCTCGCCAAGCGCAGCGATCGCTTACCGACCGCGAGCTCGAACGTTTGCGCTCCGTCGCCAAGGATTTGCCCCGGCTCGCGAACGCAACATCGACGACTCGCGCGACCGAGGCAGCGGAAGCGAGCGGCTGGCCGAAGCGAGTGTCCGGCCGACCAAGAGCTTTTTCGTCAGACTCCATTCGCCCCCAGTCCGCGCCCGTCGCCACAGGTCCCTCGCAGTCTCCTTCCTCCGGCTTCATTTCGTCTCCTGATGTCCCCTCTCGCTCGGGGAATCCAGATTCCCTTCGCCCGACGGCATCCCGTCATCGGGTCGACCGTCGCCATCCTAGTGAGCGTCCAGCCGCCCCTCTTCCCGCTGGGATGGACCCGGCAGCGACGCCAGGAAGCGGGCCCGATGCGTCGGCGCGCCGGATCGAAATGCTGGAGACCGTTGCCGCGGCATTGGTGGTGGGCCGCGAGGCCACGCTTGAATCGCTCCGCGACGTGTTGCCGGCTGAGCGGCTCGAAACATTCGCCGCAACCGATCTGAAACAGGCCGTCGCGCTCTCCCGGTCAAGACTGCCCGACCTCATCCTGGTCGAACACGACGCGATTGCGAGCGCCCCTGGCGATTTTGCATCGGCGCTGCGCTCCCAACCACTGCTCGAAAACGTGCCTGTGATCTTGCTGCACCACGAGCCGCTCGAGAGGTCGGTGGTGCGGGAGCTTGGCGCGCAAGGTGCGCTTGCCCTGCCCGTTTCAGCAGACCGACTCGCGTCGTGCATTCGAGAGCAGGTGTTTCACAGTGACGCGATCGCGCCGGTAACTCAGACCGCGCCGCTTGGCGAGCTCACTTTGGACGAAGTTTCAGAGCGGCTTGGGGCCGAGCTTCGGCGCGGCTTAGTCGACGCGGCCGAGGGCAACGCACAAACCAAGATCCCGTTTGGATACGGGTCGCCGCTGATGGCGACGATGTGGTCGGCTATCGGGCAGCTGCGCGCGCATGTTGAGAGTCGCTCAGGGGGGCGGACCCACTACCAAGATCCATCGCCTTCCGGTTCACCGGGGTTGGTCACTCTGAACGGTGATTTTAGCGAACTCGAACCGCACGAGCTTATCGCGCTGGATGGCAAGCGGGTCCTCGTGGCACATCCCGACCCGGCGGTGACCTGGTTTTGTTCGGAGCTCATCCGTGGCTATGGAGCCGAGGTCGATACGGCTCGCGATGGAGCGAACGCGCTCCGCATCGCACGCCGTCGGCGACCTGACGCGATCGTGACCGGGTTGTTGATGCCGGGAATGGATGGTCTGACGCTGGCTCGAGAGATCGAGCAGGACCCAGCGCTTTTTGGGGTTCCGCTTGCGTTTCTGCCGGAGCACCACGAAGCGTTCGCCCGCATGCGCGAGCTGGGCGAGAGCGGGGGGGCTGAGCTGCGGCGCGAACGCAGCGCGGCAGAAATCGTGCGACGCGTGGCGAATCTGCTGCGGCCGCGACTTCGGCTTGAAGAAGAGCTGCGAGATTTCAAACGGTCGGTTGGAGGGCGAATCGAGTCGACGGGTTTGCTGCCTCTCTTGCACTCTGTGGCGGAGCATCGAGGTTCGGCTCGCGTGAGTTTAAGAGACGGAGAAAGCCTGTTTGAGATCGATATTCAAGAAGGCGACCTCGTTCACATCACGCGGACCGCTATGGACGGAACATTTGCGCGCGGGCCGCGGGCGCTTACCCAGATGCTGGGAGTGGGCCAAGGACGCTTCCACGTTGAGCCACCAGCTTCGTCGGTTCGACCGAGCGTCGGTTCGGGCCGCCTTCACGATACGCTTCGGGACCCTGTCGATCGCCTGCGTTCCACGATCGATGCAGTAAAGGCAGGCGCCCTTTCGCATGCCGCGGAGGTCGAGTTCGATGCAGACGCACTCGCATCTATCGTTCGGAACGCGCCTCCTCGTGTCCAATCCCAGATTGAACGTCTTCGTGCGGGCGAGGGGCCGCGAGCGATGCTGATGTCGGGCACGGTGGAGCCACACTCCCTCGAATCACTGCTGGTTAACTTGGCTCGCCGAGGTGTTCTGATTGCGGTACGGGACGAGCATGGTTCCGACCGACCCGCAGCGCAGATCGAACACGACAATACGGAGTCACCGCCCGGTTCCGCGCGCGGCGACGAAGCGTCTCCAGCCGAGGTTACGCGGATAAGCGACGAACTCTGGACCGACAGCGACGACGCATGGGTGTTCGACGAGTCATCGATGGACACTGTCGACACCTCCCGCGAAGTATCCGCATCGGAGTCGGCGTCCGGTTTGTCTGTGTCCGATAAACTTCAGCCCCATCAACCTGGAACGGACGAGCGAACCGCGTCTCGCAACGCGGCAGGTGTCCTGGAAAGCGACCCCGTTAACACGCCGCCGAGCATCCCGCCGAACCCTTCGGATCCGCCAGGCGAATCAGGGGTCATGGATGAACCGCAGCCCGCGGTCGATTTGGAGCCGGGCGACCAAGCTCCCTATTCGCCGGATCTAGAAACCGATACCGACCAGCTGCGCATGCGGAATGTTCGCCGCTCGCCGATGCAACGGATACTTTGGGCCGCAGGATGGCTCGTGTTGCTCGCCGCGTTGGCTACGGCGGGTTTTGTGGCGATGAGTATGGCGCGCGAGCACGGGTGGCTGTCGCCAAAATCGTCGCGCCAGGAATCGCCGGGCGAGGGTACCTCCCGCCCGGCCACTGCGACGGCGGCGGCGGATCCGAAAAAGGCGATGGTCGTCGAAGAGCAAGCAATTGCGAACACGGCAACCGGGAAACCTACAGCGGAGACGGCGATCGAGTTTGGCGAGACGCTCAATCATATCGAAGACGCCAACGTCGATGTTCCAGCCGAGCATGGGCTATTGATCGTGAATCAAGCGGCAGACGGCATCAACGCGCGCATTCGAGTGAACGGTTCAGAGGTTGGCGTAGCCCCGCTGCAAGTCGCGCTGCGCGAGGGGCAACACGAGCTCGCGTTCGTATACGGCGATCAGACGGTGTACCGATACGTATTCATCCGCACGGGACAGACACGAGTGGTTCCACAACGCTAGACCGTCCACGACACGGCGGTTGACTACACGGCCCGGCGAAACACAAGCGCGGCGTAGCCCACCGCTCGAGACGAGGTGTCCGAGAGCATCCCCGAGTGCGTGTAGCGTATGAGCGAGGCTTGGGTTCCTCCGAGTGCGCGGGAAGCGATCAGCGTCGCCGCGGCAGAAACGTATCCACACATTGTGTGGGTTCCCTTTTGTACCATTTCGTACACTGCTCGGTCGTCAAGCGATTTGAGGGCAGTGATGATGGTTTGATCGGCCGCTTGCGTGTCGTCCGCCGATTTGTCGTGACTGAGATTGGTCGACGCAACGATCAATACATCGCGTCCGTGATGGTTGACGACGTCAGCGAGAGCGTTTCCGATGCGCATGCAGGTCGAGTGGGGGATATCGCCCAAACAGATCGGCACAATACGAACCCGTGGATTGCGACGAACCAAAAACGGCACCAGCGTTTCCAGAGAATACTCTCGCGCATGGGACTCTTGGTCGTCAGTGAGTAGCGCGAGGCCGCGAAGCTCCTCGGCGATAGTGCGGTCGATGGAGACACGCGCGCCCGGCACCTTCCACGTGCCGTAGGTCATGATCGATGCTCGGTGGCCTCGTCTCATATGGTTCGGGCCCAGCAGAATCACCACCGAGGGAATGCGCGTCGTCCGGAACGCTTCCGCAGCGACGTCGCCGCAGTAGCCCAGCCCGCCATGGGGCGCGATCACGGCTGTCGTAGGGACGTTTTGTGTCGTACCCAAGAGCGTATCGATTTGCTCCTTGAGCGCTTTGGGATCGGCGGGATAGAACGTGCCGGCCACGATGGGTTCGCGATCCATGAGTTGTCATCCCTATCGGGTAACGCGAGCTCGTTCAAGATTCGGGTGAAGTTTGGCGACGAGGCAAATCTTGCCACGCCACTCCGGCAGTTCGCGTCATGAACTCGGACATTCGTTGAACGCGAAGTGCGCCCAGGTCGCGAGCCACGGCGTAGATTTGTCCCCAATGCGCCGATTTTGATCGGCCGGCGCGACGCGGGCGGCAGCGGATGACCACCGTCGCAGAAGAAATTTTCGCCTGATGGATTCGGATTGGAAATTCAAAGTTGAGAAAGAAGGTGTTTGATCGGAGTTGCGATGGATCGAGCAATGATCGTCGAAAAAGATACGGTCCGTCGCTTTCCATGCGAACGCCGTGGGCGAGGCGGATCAGCGAACGGACTCCGGCCGACAAAAACGTTCGACGGATCCCATCGTTGCGATCTTCGTATACGCTGAACACCACCTCCACGCCGTGCGCGGCGCGCCGTAGCGTTCCGATGGCTTCGGGTTCGATTTGACCGTCGGCGGGTAGGAAGGTCATCCAGGTGCCGCGCGCGGATCGTACCGCCGTTTTGATCGCGGCACCGATTCCTAGGTTCGTGTCGTGTCGTTCGATTGTCGCGAGGCGCCCGGCGAGGACGCGTTCCGCCTGGGTTACCGTGTCGTCGGTTGACCCGTCGTCTACAAAAACGATTTCGGCGCCAGGTTCGTGCGCGTCGAGCCAGGCCCCAAGTTCCTGGAGCACGGGAGCGATGTTTTCACTTTCGTTGTAGGCGAATACCGCGACGGTAAGGGATGGGTTGGTGTACATGTCAGGGTCGTGTCTAAAAAAACTGACGAAGCGTCGCTGCCTCGTGCGTCAGATCGGGAGCCGTTTCCTCAAACATGTCGACAAGCGCTTGGGCTCTCCCGAGTCGCCCCGCTCGCGCTTCGATCCAGGCGAGCTGGAGCATACCTCGCGTATCTCCGCGGACCACCTGCGCTTGGAGGAGGGAGCGTGCGCGCTCCGTTGCGCCGAACGCATCCAAAAAAGCCGCGGCTTCGCGGACAACATCTTCTTGAGTGGGCAGCAAAGCTTCAGGGTCTTGAATGACCGGGGCGGGTGGGTGTGCCAGACGTGTGGGAACATCCCGAAGTAGGCTCCGCTCGTTTCGCGGAAGATCTGCCATGACTGTCCGAAGAATGTCCGCGGCGCGCGATGGTTGAGCGCGCGAAGCGAAATGGCGCGCGCGCAACAACGCGAAACCGCGAATGACTGCTGCGGCCATATCGTCTGGGCTCTGAGCGGTCTCCGCAAGCATGCGAGCCACTACTTGATCGTGAGACCGGGCGGCGCTCGCTGACACGTTCGAATACACGAGGTATGGGCCGAGGTGAGACGGCGGAGACTCGAAGAGGCGGCTCGCCGAAGGCTCTAGGGCTTCGCTGACGATTGGAACGCGAGCCGCCGCAGCCTCAAACGCGCCAGCCACGTAGCTCTGCCGTATAGTTTCGCTTTTGCCGCGGACGGGTTGCCCTGTGTACGCCGGGTGATGCGCGAGCGACTTCCAGTGCCACGATGAGGTCGCGAGCCCCGGAATAAACACCGCAACATCCGGTCGAGCTAGTTCAATCGCGCGCGCTTGCATCCAAAACGCCCCGAAGAAATCGGTGCGCACCACGGCTAGTCCTCTGGGGGGAACGGCATCGGCGATCAACGTGCCGAGCGTTTCGAGCGCGGCATCGTTTCTTCGGGCCGATTCATGGGCGTGGCCCAAACGGTCGACGTTGAATGCGATCGCGGCGAGCAGCAGCGCCGCTGCGATGGCTCCGCGGGTTTGGGTGATGATCGACGCGATCATGACCCAACCGGATGCCCCGGTCGCGAACACGAGCGCGGAAAACGCGCCTAGGTATGCGACGTTGTCAGGGTTGTGGGCGAAGATCGGTTGCAGACAACCTGCCGCAAACGCCGCCCCCAGAACCAACGAGAGAAAACCGAGCATGCGCATGCGCATGCGATCCTTTTTGAACCTGATGAATGCAGCTCCACAAAATAAGACAGCACCTGCCACGGCGGGCGCATCGATGGTTTGGATGCAATACGTGAGCACGTCCCAGAGCTGAGTGAAGATGGAAGCTTTGGCGCCGAGATTGTGTTGGTACGCATGCCCCCGCACGTAATCCCAAAACCCGCTCCACCGTGTTGGCTCACCCCACATCGTCGCGCCGGCGTAGGCTCGGACCGGCAGGTATGCGTAGGTCGCTGTGCCCAAAGCGACGAGCGCCACGCAGAAGCCTACGAACGGTAGCGAGATTCGCGATGGTCTTCCCAGCCAGCCCGCAATGAGCGCGACGCCTGCGATTGCCGCGTGAGGAGGGTGGACCGCCGCGCACAAGCCGGTGCAGATTGCAGACACTCCCAATCCTGCGAATGTTTTTGCGCGAACCGCGTGCAGGCTCGATACCATCGAAGCGAGCGTGAGCGTGAACGCGAAGCTGTACACCTCGATGCGCGTGGAACTTCCGACCAGCGCAGGAGTGGTTATCGCACCAACGACAGCGGCAGCCGCCGCGGCGTAGCGAATCGTGATCGGTGTTTCTCTTGCGAACGCTTCGCAGAGCATCCACGTCAGCTGTGCGATCAATGCAATCCCCACCACGGAGCAGAGCACGCTGAGCAGCGCGATGCGGTAGGGAATGTTTCCGACCGGAAGAAGACAGAGCGCGTGCGCAACGATCGCGTGCAGTGGTTGCCCAGGCGCGTGCGACCCGCCCAGTCCCCACGCAGCGGCGGCGAGTTCGCCGCTATCCAGTACGTCGGGAGAAGGCGTGGAAGACCAGGCTCCGTATCCGAACGCCACGATCAGAACAAACCAGACGAGGCGATTCCGACTCAGACACCAATCACCCGGGGGTATGTTCGATCGGTCGTCGGTTCTGGCGCACGTCGTCACGCTTGCACATGATACCGGATGCGTTGCGCAAGCGGGTCATATTCGAGCGCGTTTGCATCGGCCCGGATATGCACATCAGGTTCGCCTCGAAACCAGTTTCGTTGCCGGCGCGCATAAAGGCGCGTGGACTTTCGAATGAGGCGAAGCGTTTCTTCTTTGGATACACCATGCTTCAGGTGGGCGACGATTTCTCGGTATCCCACGCTGTTTAGCGCGCGAGCGGTATCGCCGTATCGCGCATGCAGCGCTCGAGTTTCTTCGAACCAGCCGCTTGCGATCATTTTCTGGATTCGATGTTCGATGCGTTCGGTGAGTTTTTCCATCGACGATTCAAGCACGATAAACAGAGTCCGGTAGCGCAGAGCGCCCAGCTTGTGTTGGGTGTGCAATGCGCCGAGAGGCGTTCCCGTCTGTGCGAATACTTCAAGCGCGCGTACCACGCGTACGATGTCGTTCTTATGAATACGGTTGGCTGATATCGGATCGACGGCAGCGAGTCGACGGTGCAGCGTTTCGACACCCTGGGTGCGCGCTTCGCATTCGAGCTCTGCTCGCAGAGCGGTGTCGACGGCGGGGAGATCGAGAAGTCCGCGCGTAAGCGCACGCAGCCAGAGGCCTGTGCCGCCGACGACGAGAGGCGTTTTTTTTCTTCGTTGTACGTTCTCGATTGCTGCGTCGGCGAGCTCCGCGTAATGCATCGCGTCGACGCGTTCGTCAGGTTCATGAGTATCGATGAGGTGATGGTTGATGGTGCCGAGTTCCGCGTTTGTTGGCTTTGCTGAGCCGATATCGAAACCACGGTAGATCTGCACGCTGTCTGCGCCGACGAGCTCTCCGTTCACTCGGCGCGCCAGTTCGAGCGCGAGATGGGTCTTGCCCGATGCCGTCGGGCCAGCGATCACAACGAGCGGACGCACAGGTCAGCGTCCCAATCGTCGTTCGATATCTGCGAACGATACATGATGCGCGATCGGTCGGCCGTGTGGGCAATGCGTGGCGAACGAATCGATGTCGTCTAGGTCTCCGAGCAAGGCTTCACACTCGGGGATCGAAAGTTCATCCCCGGCACGAATCGCGGCGTGGCAGGCCATGGTCGCGAGCGCCATATCCACGGCATCTCCGAAGCTGCGATCCGCCTCGCGCAGCAGCTCTCCGATCAGGTCTCGAAGCAAACGTTCGCCGGAGGCCCGGCTGAGAAGTACGGGCACGGAGTGGACTGCGACGGTGGTTTCTCCGATGCGCGTGGTTTCGAGGCCCGCGCGGGAGAATACCGCCTCGTGTTCTTCGACGAGCGCCGCTTCGTCGCGCTCGAGCTCTACCCGTTCGGCGAAAAGCAGTCGTTGTTTGGCGATGTCGTTGGCGGCATGGTTTTGGCGCATGCGATGGTAGAGCCGTCGTTCGTCCGCCGCGTGCTGGTCAATGAAATACACGCCGTCGTCGCCTTCGCAGACGATGAGCATGCGACGGACTTGGGCGAGTACGCGCAAAGACTTGAAAAAACCCGTTTCGGCGATGAGTCGTCCGGGCTGCGTCGCGTCGCTCGATGCGAGCGAAGGGGCCGCCGTCGCTGCATACGGCGTGGCCGGTCGCTCGGCGACTCCCGTTTCGTTAGACTTGGCCAACGCTTGGGCGATTCCCCAGGCGTCGTACGAGCGGCCGACCGCGTCGGGTGATGCAGCATCGGTTGTGATGCGCTGGTCCTTGGCGATACGCCGGTCCCAAAAGTCTGGCGAACGAGTGGTGCTTCGGCCCCAGGGTTGCAGCCCGAGTTTGCCCGCCAGGTTGCGGGTTAGCGCGTCGAGCACGGCTCGTTCATTGGTGAACCGCACTTCCGATTTTTGAGGGTGCACGTTGACGTCTACTTCGCCAGGGTCGATGTCCAGGTGCACGACTCCGACCGGATAGCGTCCCGGCGGGATGACGCTGCCGTAGGCAAAAGCTACTGCGCGAGCGAGTTTGTGGTCGGTCACCGGTCGGCCATTGACGAAGAACAGCAGGCTCCGTGTGCCGCTTCGTGCGCGTTCCGGCGCCCCGAGCGCGGCGCGTAGTTTGAGCGGCGAAGATAGAGACGCGATCGGAGATTCGAATTCCAAGTTGGAAAGATGTTCGTCTCGAAACACGCGCTGCGCGCGAACCAACGCGTCCGGCGCCGGAAGGTACTCTCGGACTCGCTTCCCGTTGCTATCCAGCGTCAATCGAATGTGTGGATGGGCCAGCGCAACCCGTAGGCAGATATTGCCAATGTGGCCGTTTTCCGTTTGCGCGCTTTTGAGAAACTTGAGCCTCGCGGGAACGTTATAGAACAGCTCGCGAACCTCTACGGTGGTCCCCGGGGCGCATCCAGTTTCCGTCTCGTCGGTGCGTTCTCCGCCCTCGATACGGATTTTCGTGCCGGCCACGGCGTGTGGCGGACGCGTGGTCAGTTCAAAGCGAGATACTGCCGCAATCGATGGAAGCGCCTCTCCTCGAAACCCGAGCGTGCGCAGCGACGCGAGGTCATCAAACGCACGAATTTTGCTTGTGGCATGTCTTTGCATGGCCAATCGTGCGTCTTCAGGTTCCATTCCCGAGCCGTCGTCGGTCACCCGAATCATCTCCCGCCCTCCTTCTTGCACCTGGATGGAGAGACTGGTCGCACCTGCATCGATGGCGTTTTCGATGAGCTCCTTGACGACGCTTGCAGGGCGTTCGACGACTTCCCCAGCGGCGATTTGGTCGACGAGGGCATTGTCCAGTACGCGTACGCGAGTCGGCATAAGTTGGCCGTATCAGAGCGGGTTCGGCGCGGCAAATGGCCGCGGGGCACAGGCCGACCGGCTACGGGTCGGATGGATGCTCGGCGGAGGGATCACGAGACGCGATGCCCATCGCGGCGCCCATCAACGTGGCGCGGACGATTTTGTCGTCGCCAAATCGGGAACGCAGCGTCGCCACAACGCCCTCGAGCTGTTGCCGCCGGTCGCCTTCTGCATCGGGGAGGAGCGTCTTCGGGGGAGGTCCCTTGTGAAGTCCGGAAAGCGCAACTCCGGTGAGTCGAATGCCCCGCTTGAGGTTCGGAAACTCTCTCAGCAGGCGCTTCGCCGCACTCGCGATGGTCGGGGTGTCCTGGACGGGGTGAGGAAGCTGGGTTTGGCGGGTACGAATCTGAAAGTCGGTGTACTTGAGCTTGAGGGTGACGACGCTGCCGCACGCGTCTGCACGAACCGCGCGTTGTGCGACCCGCTCGCTCTGCGCGAGAATCATCGGTTCGAGTTCCTCGATGCTCGTTCGGTCATGGGCAAATGTCTGTTCAGCGCTTATCGATTTTCGCCCTCGATCGGTGCGTACCGATCGAGGGTCTTCGCCTCGCGCCAACGCGGATGCCTTGAGCCCCCAGCGGCCGAGCAGGGCGCGAAGCTGCTGGGGATCCGCGCGCGCAAGGTCGCGGAAGGTGTGAATCCCCGCGCGTTTCAGTTTTGCGCCAGCTTTCTTCCCGACTCCCCACATGAGTTCGATGGGCAGTGGCGCGAGAAAATCCGCAACCGGGTCGCGCACCTCAAGCAGCCCATCCGGTTTTCCTAAGTTGCTCGCGATTTTCGCGACGAACTTACTCGGCGCGATCCCTGCCGTAGCGGGAAGCCGAAGCTCGCGTCGAATGTCCTCTTTGATACGCCGCGCGATATCGCGGCCGTCTCCAAACAGCGCTCGGCTGGCGGTAACGTCCAAAAACGCCTCGTCGATCGACAGGGCCTCAACCTCCGGCGTGTAGCGCCGGAAAATCGCGAACACGTCGCGGCTAACGTCTGCGTAGCGACTCATCCGTGGCGGGACGACTGCCGCATCGGGGCAGCGTCGCAGTGCTTCCACCATCGACATCGCGGAGCGCACCCCCCGGGGTCGAGCTTCGTAGGAAGCCGCGGCCACCACCCCCCGTCGTCCGGCGCCGCCGACCAAGACGGGGCGTCCACGCAGTTCGGGGCGGTCGCGTTGTTCCACCGAAGCGTAGAACGCATCCATGTCTACATGTACGACTTGTCCCACGCGGGACAGCATACCACCCGGCGCGTTACGACGAGCCGCCGATTCCTTCCGTCCCTATCTTGTCTTGGTGCGTAGACTTCTCGAAGCCGGTCCTTGCGTTTTGTAAGATTTTGAAATCAAATGCGAAAGTTGATGGTCCGGGCTCGTTCCGGTCGTTGACCGCTATACACGACGGTGATACCGTGAGACGATTTCCAGCGGCGCACTGCGTCAGATGATGAAGGTCTGCCCGATCTGCAAAGCGGAGTACGACAGGGGCGAGGTATTTTGCCCGGTCGATGCCGCACGTTTGATCACGCCGTCACAAATGGCGGCGCCGATGTCTGCTGCGACCCGTGATCCGATGGTGGGCCTCGAGCTCGCAGGTCGATACCGCATTTTGCGACGCATCGGCGAAGGCGGGATGGGGCTCGTGTACGAAGCGGAGCACGCCGTAATTGAGAAGCGCGTGGCCATCAAAGTGTTGCGCGAGGATTTTTCAAAGAAACCTGAGGTTGTCGAACGGTTTCGCCAGGAAGCGAAGAGCGCTTCGCGCATCGGCCACGAAAACATCATCGATATCTCGGATTTCGGGGAAACTCCGCAGGGCCAGGGCTATTTCGTGATGGAGTTTCTACACGGACAAGATCTGGCCGATCTGCTTGCCAAAGAAGGCACGCTGCCGGCCGACCGCGCGGTGCATATTCTCTCGCAATGCTGCCGGGCGCTCGGAGCGGCGCACGGCAAAGGAATCGTCCATCGCGACATCAAGCCCGAGAATGTGTTCCTAACGCAACGAGGAGACGATTCGGATTTCGTGAAGATCGTGGATTTCGGCATCGCGAAGATGAGCGACATCGAGACCGAGGGCGCACCTGGGCGAAAGCTGACCAAGACGGGAATGATTTTTGGCACGCCAGAGTACATGTCGCCCGAACAAGCCGCCGGTAAGGGGCTCGATCACCGCGTGGATGTGTACGCGCTCGGCGTGATTCTATTCGAATGTTTGACCGGAAGAGTGCCGTTCGTCGGCGACAGCTTCATGGGAATTCTCACCCAGCACATGTTTGAGGAGCCACCTCCCTTGCGGGAGATCAATCCGCGTGTTCGATGTACGGCGGAGCTCGAACACGTGTTGTTTCACGCACTTTCAAAAGACCCTGAAGCGCGGTATCAGTCGATGGCCGATTTCGGTTCGGCGATGGAGGCTGCGCTCGAAGGACGCACCACCGAGCCGACGCTGTACGGATTCGCCGAACCGGTCAAAGCGGTGGCGCAAGGGCCCAAGAAGGTCGAGCTAGGCGATCGTCCGGCGGACGATTTTCCGGCAAGTCGTCGCAAGCCGACGAAGACGTTGTGGGCAGCCGGCGCCGCGGCGGCGCTTCTTGCGGGTGGAGGCGTGGCCTGGGTGTTGTGGGGCGGAGAACGCGCAGACCAGGTCCGCGCGGATCAAACCATGGCCCAACAGGGAGACGTTGGCGGCGCAGACACGATTGCTCCGGAGCCAGTTGTCGACCCGTCCACGGACGTCGCGAAAGCTCCTGACACCGAGGCGGAGAAACAAGCGAACGCCGCCGCCAAAGAAGTCGTCGAGGTGACGGTGCAGACTCGTCCGCCCGGCGCTGAGGTTACCGTGGATGGCAAACCGGGCGGTTGTGGACCGACGCCGTGCACCATTGAGGCGCCACCGGGGGAGCATCTTGTGCTGCGGGCGCGGCGCGGAAAGAAAAGAGGGTCGACAGAGGTGACCCCGACGGGGGCCACGACGGTGCAGATTGCACTCGTGACCAAGCGCACGAGACCCACCAAAACGAGGCCAAGCCGTGATGTGGGGCGCACCCCGACCAAGCGGTCGCCTGGTGGCGATCTCAAGGTTCCGGATATTTTTCGGTAGGTGTGACCCCATTGGCGGACGAAAAATGTCTTCGTGACTTGGAATGGTCGCGAATCGTAGACGCAGTCTGGGCGCGGCGGACAGGTCCGATCCCAGACGGTGATTCGCTGCCGCTGGCTCAAACCGCATCAGAATCGAACGTGCTTCTCGAAGAGACTCGAGAAGCGATGAGCGTGCTTGCCGCCGGGGAACATATTCCCATCGACGGCAGCCAACACGTGCGCCCCTTACTGGACCGAGTTGAACGAGGTGGCGCGCTCACCGGCGCGGAGCTTCGCGACATTCGAAAAACTCTCGACGCCGCACGAGCGTTGCGGCGTTTCGTGGGTCAGCGGAAGGCGGCACTGCCGAATCTCCACCGATCGGGAATGTCCGATCCCTCCCTCGATGTGCTGCGCGACGAAATCGCAGCGTCGATCGATCCGGATGGCACAATTTCTGATCGAGCCTCGCCGGAGATTCGGCGATTGCGTACCGAGAGCGCCAACCTGCGGTCGCGCGTCGTGGCCAAACTCGAAGAGTTGATCCACAAAAAGCGCGATCTTCTAAGCGATGGCTACCACACGATTCGTCAGGGGCGATATGTCATCCCGCTACGACGTGACGCGCACGAGAGAATCGAAGGCATCGTTCACGCGACGAGCGCCAGCGGCGGGACAGTCTTTGTCGAGCCGCGAGCGTTAATCGCGGCGGGCAACCGGTTGAAGATGGCTCAGGCCGAGCTCGAAGCCGAGGAACTCCGGATCACTCAAGCCCTTACCGCGGCGATCGAGGAGCGGCTACCCGAGCTGCGAGATATGGTGTGCGCGGTCGAGCATGTCGACGTGCGCCAGGCCTGCGCGCGATTGGGCATCGATCTTGAAGCGAACGTTCTCGACCTGTCTGAAACACCCGATCTGCAACTTCGTCGCGCGCGGCACCCTATCTTGGTTCTCGATGGCGATGACGTGGTCCCCGCGGATCTTACGCTCTCTGCGGGGCACGGTTTGGTGATTTCGGGGCCCAACGCGGGGGGCAAGACGGTTGCCCTAAAAACCATGGGCTTGGTGGCGTTGATGATGCGAGCGGGGCTTCCTGTTCCGGCGGATGAAGGAAGCGCCTGTGGGTTTTTCGAACACGTGCTCACCGACGTTGGCGACGAACAATCGCTCTCGCACAGCCTGTCGACCTTCTCGGCGCAGATCACGAACATCAACTCGATTCTAGAGGTTGCTTCGCGCGGGACATTGGTCTTGCTCGACGAATTGATCAGTGGAACCGATCCCCACGAAGGTGCGGCGCTCGCGTGCGCGATCGTGGATGCGCTGTGCTCTCGAGGCGCGGCGGTTGCCGTGACCACCCATTACGAGCCGCTCAAAATCGCAGCCGCGAGCGACCCTCGTCTCGAAAACGCAGCGGTCGGGTTTGATTTTGAGCAGATGGCGCCGACGTTCGAGTTCGTGATGGGGATTCCGGGCGTTTCGAGCGCCCACCGCATTGCGCAGCGTTTCGGAATGTCGGAACACATCGTTCAAGCCGCAGCCGCGCGGGTCCCGCGGGAAACACGGGCCGTGGATGCAATGATCGCGGCCCTCGAAGAGCAGAGAAAACGCTGGGAAGCGTCGGAGCAGGCGAATCGCCAAGCGCTTGCTTCGCTCGAGCAGGAGCGGGCCGAGGTCGAACGGTTGCGCGCCGAAGGCCAAGCGCGCTTTGCACGAGAGGTGCGCAAGGAAGAAGAATCGCTGCGTGACGTGCTTCGCGCGGCGCGCCGCGAGCTGGAGGATGCGCGGAAAAAACTTCGACGTGACGTTTCTGAGAACGCCGCGCATGCGCTGCGGGAACAGATTGAACGTTCCGCCGAGCGCCGCAATCAAGCAGAGCAGGCGTTGTCGACGGATGAATCGCCGTCTCGAAAGCCGCTCAGCGCTCCGCCGGAGATTGGATCATGGGTGTGGGTTTCGCGGTTGCGTTCTCGAGCTCAGGTGCTCGCCATCGACAGCGACGATCGCGTACGGGTGGCGGCTGGGGCGATGAAACTCTGGGTCGGCGCGGGCGAGCTGCAGTCCACCGAGCCACCGGCGTCCGGACGAGAACCTACGTCGCCGAAGGTCGCATCCCCACGCGCGACACGATCGGTCGAGCAGCCGATATGCGACGACAATCGACTCGACGTGCGCGGGTTGAGCGTGGACGACGCGGTGGCTATGGCAACTTCGTTTCTGGATCGGCTCTATGGCGCTTCCGTGACTACGGGATACATTGTGCATGGCGTGGGCAGTGGCTCGCTTCGGTCCGCGCTGCATGCACATCTCAAGCGCGAGGCCCACTACGTCGCAGGATTTCGTTCGGGCACGTTGGAGGAAGGCGGCGAACGCCTGACCGTGGTGTCTCTCAAGTAGCCGCACCCATGGAGCGGCAATGTTCGGCGATTTGAGCAGCAATGTTCGGTGATTTGAGCGGCAATGTTCGGTGATGTTCGACGCGCGATTTTTTGGTCCGCGATACGTAGATCCGGGCTAGCCTACGCGAGATGAACACCGCCACTGCGTCCCGCAATCGAAGCCGAAACCTCTGCCCTAGTCGCATCCTGGGGGCTCTTTGTTGTCTGACTGCGTTCGCGTCAGGGTTGGGCGTATCACCAGCGTTCGCACAGTTTCGTCGGCTCACCAGCCCCGTCACGGTTCCTCCGACGTCGCTTGTTGATCCGGGGGGTGCGCTCGCCACCGACCTCAACCCCGCGGCGTTGCCATTCACCAACTCCTGGGATGTGCTCTATGTCCACGCCGACGCGACGGGGGGGGCGCTCATCGAACGTGGCGACGCTGTCCACATGGGGATCGCGCTGCCGCTCGGGCTAGGTGCGGGCCTTTCGGGGCAAGTATTGCGGCCAACTGACGATACGGGACTTGGTCGGCGGGGTCGATTGTCTCTCGGCGCCGCCTGGTCGGCCGGCCCGACGTCGGGCTGGGGAGCGGCGATTCGATATCAAGGCTCAGACGACAACAATGCCGACGACATCACCACCTTCGATTTGGCATGGACATGGCGACCGGATCCTCGGCTCGGATTTGCGTTCGTGGGTCACGACTTGTTTGGCCCGCTGCGGCTCACTCCGTCGGCCGTGCGCTTGCCGGCGACGTTTGTGTGGGCGACGGCGTTTCGACCGTTTGGCCACGACGCGATGACGCTCGAAGCGGCTGCGGCGGTGAACAGCGAGCGTGACGTTGCAGTGCGAGGGCTCGTGGCAGTCGGCATTCCGAGTTTCGGACAAGCGTCGGTCGTCGTGGAGGCCGACGATCTCAGCGACCAGCGCCTGGTGCGGGTGCTTGGCGGGGTCACCGCGACATGGGGCGGCCTTAGTGCAAGCGGCGGGGTGTTTGGGGGCGACGGCTTGGAGGACGAGCTCGGCTGGTACGTCGCGGGCCGATTGACCGGTGGCGTGCGCGACGATGGTCTCCCGCTTCGATCCTACGTGGAGGAGGTCGACATCGAAGGCAGCCTTGGCGCCCGCGGTGTGGTCACCCTGGTGACGAAGCTCGACCGAGCGCTTCACGACAAGCGCGTGGCCGGCGTACTGCTTCGGGTACGATCATCGGGGCTCGGGATGGCCTACGCGCAGGAGTTGCGACTGATGATTCACGCGCTCGAGCGCGCGGGAAAAAAAGTCGTTTGCCACCTCGATTCGGCGACCGGAACGCAATGGTACGCGTGCGCTGCAGCATCGCGCACGCTCATCGATCCAGCCGGAGTGGTCCGGCTGACCGGGCCGTCCATCGACGTCATCTTGCTTGGTGGCTTGCTAAAACGGGCTGGCGTGCGCGCAGACTTCGTGCGTATCGGAAAGTACAAAAGCGCGCCGGAACAGCTAACCAACCAGCGCATGAGCGAACCCGCTCGGGAGCAACGTGAAGCACTGCTCTCTGATGTATACGGACGCTTCGTGACGGATCTTGCCCGGGATATGGAGCGCTCTCCCGAGCGAGTGCGCGCGTTGGTCAACGAGGGGCCCTATCTCGCCGAAGAGGCGATTGCGGCTCGAATGGTCGCCGAAGCGGCAGACGAGCATGATTTCGATGACGCTTTGGCGGGCGCGTTCGGGCGTCGGTACGCTCGGGCCAAAACCTCCGCCCACGAAGCGTCGAAGAACTTTGGCGTTGCGCGCCGGGTAGGGGTGGTGATGGTCGACGGGACGATCGTGGACGGCGAGAACGTCGACATTCCGATTGTGGAGATTCACCAAAGCGGCGCGCAAACGGTCATTTCTGCGATCGAACGCTTGGCGGCAGACCGTAGCGTGCGCGCCATTGTTCTTCGTGTGGATAGCCCGGGCGGGTCGGCGCTGGCTTCGGACCAGATCTGGCGCGCGGTACGCCGGGCGCGCGAGAAGAAGCCCGTGATTGCGTCGCTCGGTAACGTGGCCGCGAGCGGTGGGTACTATATTGCCTCCGCAGCGAGCGAAATCTGGGCCGACCCTGCGACGTTGACCGGATCGATCGGCGTGTTCTTCGGCAAAATCGATGTACAGGAGCTTGTTGAACGCTACGGCGTGCATGTGGAGCAGCTTCGCCGTGGCGCGAGGGCCGGCGCGGAGTCGCTGTTCCGACCGTTTAGCGATGACGAACGCGCGGTGCTCGCCGAAAAAATCAGAAAATCCTACCGTCTCTTCCTCTCGCGTGTTGCCGAGGGGCGCAGCCTCGAGGTCGAGCAAGTCGATGCGCTGGGTCAGGGCCGCATCTGGTCCGGGGACGCGGCCAAAGAAAAGGGGCTCGTCGATCGTTTGGGTGGGTTTGGCGCAGTATTGGCCCGCGCTCGGCAGTTGGGCGGCCTGCCCCCCGACGCGACCACCGTTGTACGCCCGGAGCGGCCATCGAGCCTTCTCGACTATCTGACGGCAGGGCTAGGAACGGAAGGTCGTGCGAGCGCGCGTGCACTCAAGGAGGTCGTGTTGTCTCCGGCCGTGCGGGACGCCCTTCAGACCGTCTGGGCGATGAAGTCGACCCGGAGCGGCACACTCGCGCTCATGCCCGACGTCGTCCGCGTTCGTTAGCGCGCTCCCTTTGTCGGAAACTCAAGTGTCCGAAACTCAAGCGTGTTGCCCGACGGATCTTGAACACGCACCAGCCTCTGCGAACGCTCGTTAGAGCCTGTCCCCCGGGTCGATACGGGTTCGTTTTGATCTTGGGGAGACGCATCGATATGCGCGAGTTGTCGCTCGACACGCCGGAAATCTGTTTCCGTCAGCGTGGCGCCGTAGACACCGCGGGTAGGGGGATGGACGGGGTCGGCCGGCAGCACGACCCAATCATGGCCGAAAAAATCGTACGAGAAGGAGCCGTCCTCGGCCTGTTTCGCGCCCTCTAGCGCCGCGCAACCGAGCCGTGTCCCGTAGAATTCCCGCATCCGCGGCACATCGCGGGTCCGAACAACCACGCGCAAACGTGCCGGCCCTGATTCGTCGTCCACGTCGCCAGAGCGAGCTTCTCGATGAGAGAGAGAGATCCGCAGCTTGAGGACGACGAATACCAAAAACAGGGCGAGCGCGACCAGCATCGCCCAGGACGCCGTATCGTGAATCATAAGCGACTCTCCAAAAAAGTACTCCGAACGCGGGGGGGGTGCGATTGTCGGGTGCGGCGGAAGGTTACGCGTTTTGGGCATCATAGACTCTTTTTTGTTCGCGCTCGACCCGTAAGCGATCACAATGCAGCGTGGTCATGAGCTTCAAGGCGATTGTTACGTTGTGCGCGTACGTGATCTCGGCGAGCGGGGTCGTTGCATGTTCAGAATCTCGAACGAAGAGCGCAGCAAACGAAACGCCTGCGGAGCGTGATCCGTCTACGAACCAGCCCTTGCCGAAGCAGGTACACGCGATTGCGGCACGTCGTCAGGAGCCTCTCAAACAGGAACAAGCATTTTCGGGGCGACTTGCGCGCGACGGATCGTCTCAGCATTCGATCGTCCTCACGGGAACACGTTGCTACGTCGTCATTGCCGCGACCAACAACCCGGGAGTCGATCTCGAACTAAGCCTCATCGACCCGCAGGGCGTTCCGCTGGTGGTGGACCAAACGTCATCGCGTATCGCGCGCCTCGGGTTTCGGCAGCCCATCTGCCCTCTCCAGCCGGCGATGCATCGTCTTGACGTCCGCATGCGAGGGGGGGAAGGGCGATTTTTCGCGCAGGTATACTCGGCATCGAGCCTATGACCGCTGATTCGGAGGACCGCGCGCCACATTGGATGCCTTCGGCGGAGCGCGCCTCGTCCAGCCAAATGTATCGGTTCATGACGCACGTAAACCAAGCAGAGGGAACCTCCTTCGAGGACTACTCCACGCTGCATCGGTGGTCGGTCGAGAACAAAGAGAAGTTTTGGGCCGCGGTGTGGCAGTTCGCCGACGTGTGCGCCTATCGAGAATGCGACCGCGTGCTGGACGAAGCGTCTCACATGATCGATGCGCGTTGGTTTGTGGGCGCAGAGCTCAACTTTGCCGAACATCTGCTTCGAGGATCCCCTGAGCGGCTCGCTATCGTGTTCCGCAACGAAGTCGGCCATCGTGAGACGCTTACCTACCGCGAACTTCGCCACGAGGTCGGGCGGGTGGCGGCGGGCTTGCGCGCCGAAGGGGTGGGCGTCGGCGATCGGGTGGTGGGTTTTATGCCCAATCGCCCCGAAACTGTGGTGGCGATGCTCGCGGCGACGAGCATTGGCGCGATTTGGTCGTCTTGCTCCCCCGATTTCGGTGTGCCCGCGGTGGTCGACCGGTTCGGACAGGTCGAGCCCAAAGTGATGTTTTGCTCCGATTGGGCGCTGTACGGCGGCAAGAAGTTCCCGCAGGATGGGTCGATCAATGCGCTGACGGAGCAGCTACCTTCGCTTTCTCGAGTGGTGATTGTTCCGTACCGTATGGGACCGAGCGGCAGCGAATCGAGCCATGGTCAATCGAGCCATGGTCAATCGATTGGGCCGCAACGTGCGGCCGAGCTGCGCGTGGATTACGCCGATTTTGGCGCGCCGAGCGCTTCGCTTCGCTTCGCGCCACTCCCCTTTGATCAGCCGGTCTATATTTTATATTCCTCGGGGACGACGGGGGCGCCCAAGGGCATCATTCATGGAGCGGGCGGCACGCTGCTCCAACACCAAAAAGAGCTCCGTCTTCATGTCGACCTGAGGCCGGAAGAAACTCTGTTCTACTACACCACGTGCGGTTGGATGATGTGGAACTGGCTCGTCAGCGCGCTGGGAACGGGAAGCACAATCTTGCTCTACGACGGGTCTCCGACGTACCCCGACGCGGCCGCGTTGTGGCGAATTGCGAGCGAAGAATCTGTGCATGTATTCGGTACGAGCGCCAAATACCTCGCGTCGATCGAAAAAGCGGGCGTGGCCCCGTCACAAGTCGCATCCCTCGACGTGCTTCGTGCTCTGCTCTCGACCGGATCGCCACTGGCGGCGCGCAGCTACGATTTCGTGAGAAAAGCGATCGGGCGGGATGTGCAGCTTTGCTCGATTTCGGGCGGAACCGATATCGTTTCATGCTTCGCGCTCGGCAACCCTCTGCTTCCAGTGTTTCGCGGGGAACTTCAGTGCATCGGCTTGGGGATGGACGTGCATGTATTCGACGAACACGGGCGGCCGACGGTGGGAAAGAAGGGTGAACTCGTGTGTACCGGTCCGTTTCCATCTATGCCGGTGGGGTTTTGGAACGACCCGGATCGCTCACGATACCGCGCAGCCTATTATGAGCGCTTTGACGGCGTGTGGTGTCATGGTGACTATGCGGAAATCACTCCGCGCGGCGGAATGGTGATCTACGGTCGTTCCGATGCGGTGCTTAATCCAGGAGGAGTGCGTATTGGAACCGCCGAAATCTATCGACAGGTGGATTCGTTCGACGAGGTGCTGGAGAGCGTGGCCATCGGGCAAGAGCGGCACGATGACGTACGGGTGGTGCTCTTTGTGAAACTCCGAAACGGATGCTCGCTCGACGAGCATCTTCGGGACATGATTCGGCAGAGTATTCGAGACGGAGCGAGCCCCCGGCACGTTCCCGCGGTGATATTGAGCGTGCCGGACATCCCCCGGACCCTCAGCGGCAAAATCAGCGAAGTGGCGGTGCGCGAGGTCGTTCACGGTCGCGCGCCGCGTAATCGTGGTTCGCTCGCCAATCCGGAATCGCTTCGCCATTTCGAGTGCCGCGCCGAACTACAGTCCGATTCGGCGGGGGGATGACTTATTGGATCATCGGGTTTTCAAACGCCACCGACATGCTGACGGCAATGGTCGGCGCACCTGGCGCGAGGCCTTGAGGCACCGGCGAAAACGGGGCGGCTCGGACAATGGCGGAGCGTGCCGCGGCGTCCAGATCCGAAAACCCCGACGAGCGCACCAAGCTCGGTCGACCACTCAAGCGTCCATCTCGGCGAACCCGAATGCGATAGACCGCGGTCCCTTGGTCCATACGAAGCTGCCGGATTTTTGGAAAGCGCAGCCCTCGCGTGACGCGTCTTCGTTGGTCGAGGTACCATTTAACGTAGCGTTCATCTCGAGTATCGAGCGCGCCATGGCGGCCCGGTCCGGGGGCGATCGGAGAAGCGAGGCCTCCCGCGCGCTCGGTCGCACCGGGACCCGGAACACCGTCGCGTCCCGGACCCGCGTGCGCCGGCCCTGGCGCGGGGCTCTGGGTCTGCGTGGTGTCGATCCACGATTGCGATGGCTTCGACGCCAGCCGTTCCGAATTCTGGTTGTCTTGGACGCGCCCGGCAGTGCGTGAAGGCGTCGCGGCGGGCCCTCGATCGACGGGCGGTCGGCCGTGGGTGACCTTGGCGGCGACGGAATTTCGGCGCCCTCGAGCGCGGAGCGCGCCGCGCGGGGGAGACGGTTGTGCGGAGCCGAGATCGGTCGCACGGGGCGACGAAAGTCGCCATGCTCCGTCGCGATGAGCAAACGCGTTCGGAATTGAGGAATCACGGAGAGTCGAGGTGCTTCCGCGGGCCTCTGCCTGCCGCGCCTTCAGCGCGCCGGGTTGCGCGTCGTAGGGCGATGGTCGCCGGCGCTCCCGAAGACCAACGCGGCCTGAAACAAGAAACGCGTCGTCATGAGGGTTGGGCGTCGCGCGACGGTTTTCCCAGCTGAGCAGGTTGCGAGAGGTACGGATTCGCTGAGCCTGAGACTGCGCCCATGCGTTCATGGGGCTATCCTGGAGCGTAACGGCGTCGGCGTAGGGCAGGAGCCGCATGACCATCGGGGCGCCGCGCCATCCTCGATTCTGTCCGTCCCGACGCGCGTCGATCGCGTCGTTCGGTGTTCGGGCGCCGGGAAGAGGCGGGGGAGCACGATCGACAACCGGCGAGTGACCTACCTCGTCTCCGCTTCCCTCGGGTGAACCGGCAAGGGCGAACGGAATCGGCGCGTCGAGGGAGCTCGTGATGGGTCCCGCGGACGCATCGGGGGTGAACGCGCGCAGCAGCACGGCAAGAACACCGTGGACCACCAGCGAAGCGCCCGCACTCCAGCCAACCCTTGCCCAAGCGATCGATTTCGAACCGTGCGCGATGCCCCGCATCCTCAACGTCGCATCCTCAACGTCGCATCCTCACCTTCACAGTGTGGCAATCGACCGCGCAGAACGCGAATGAGCCACCCCCGCTCATCTCTTTTCGGAAACCGCAGCCTTTTCTCCCTCTCCCACGTCTCACTCTTGTCGCGTAGCGGCGTTGGTACTAAGTTCTTGCTCACCAGACGCGTTTGGAAGGCAAAATCCAACCTCGTCGGAATCGCTAGGTTTCTTCACCCACAAGGCCGAATCGGTTCGTTCTGGCGCATCCTTCGGGGATCTCAACGCTTCTGTGTTGAGCGTCAGCGACCTTGCTCTAGGCCAACTGCTTTGCACCAATCACGGTGAACGAACCGCGCGGCGTTATCGAACACATCACGAAGTACTTATTGAAGGATTGGCTGCATGGCAGATTTTACCCCTGGACTCGCCGGCGTTCCGGCTGCTCGATCAAGCCTCTGCTTTATTGATGGGAAAGCGGGCAAGCTGCAGTACCGCGGCTACCCGATTCAGGAGCTTGCCGCCCACTGCGGGTTCGAAGAGGTGGTCTATATGCTGCTCTTCGACCGCTTGCCGACAGCCAGCGAGCTCGCCACGTTTCGGGCGGAGCTCGCCTCCGAGCGGCGCTTGAAGTTTCGCATCATCGACATGCTCAAACACTTGCCGGAAAGCGGACATCCCATGGATGCGCTGACCGCAGGCGTCGCCGCGATGGGCATGTTCTATCCGGGCGATCATGTTGACGACCTTCGTTTTCGTCGTCTCAGCGCGATTCGATTGGTCGCCAAAGTACCGACCATTGTGGCCGCGTGGCATCGCATTCGGCGCGGAGATGACCCGATCAAGCCACGAGACGACTTGGGCCACGCGGCGAACTTCCTCTACTTGCTCGAGGGCGAGGAGCCCGACCCGCTTGCCGCTCGGGTGTTCGACGTTGCCCTTACTCTGCACGCCGAGCATTCCATGAATGCATCTACGTTTGCCGCGCGCGTGACCGGGTCGACGCTGGCCGACCCCTACGCGGTAGTGGCGTCGGCGGTTGGCGCGCTGGCGGGCCGCCTGCATGGAGGCGCCAACGAAGAAGTGCTCGACATGCTGGGCAGCATGGACGACCGGTCGCCTGAGGCGGTCCGCCGGTGGGCGGAAGACCGGCTGGCGCGCAAAGAGAAAATCATGGGGTTTGGCCACCGCGTATACAAAGTCAAAGACCCGCGGGCGGAGATCCTTCAGGGTCTGGCCAAGCAGCTGTTCGATAAGTCCGGGCGCACGCCAATTTACGACGTAGCACTTGAGCTCGAGTCACAGATGGAAACGCTGGTGGGACACAAAGGTGTATATCCTAACGTGGATTTCTACAGCGGAATCGTATACCAGAAGCTCGGGATTCCGGTGGACCTCTTCACCCCGGTGTTTGCGATGGCGCGCGTGGCGGGGTGGCTGGCCCACTTGCTCGAGCAACTCGACAACAATCGGATTTTTCGACCCACGCAAATCTGGTGCGGCGAATCGGATCGGACCTTTGTCCCCATCGAGCAGCGGGGCTGACCGTCTCAAGTTGGCTGAACGGAACTTCCAACGCGCCGACGCCTGGCGCAAGTACCCTCGAGCGCGCTAAACTCGCCGAAAGGTTCGCTCTGCGGGATGATTTTTCGCGCCGGGCGAGTTAGCCTCGTGGGCTGTACCCCGCATGGGATCGTTCGGCACATTCGGTCCATTTGAGATCATCCGCAAACTGGGCGTGGGCGGTATGGCCGAGACGTTTGTGGCGCTTCGGCGAGGTCCCGGCGGGTTCGAGCAACGCGTGTGCTTGAAGCGCGTGCTGCCCGCGTTTAGCGGCGACCCAGATTTCGTTCGGTTGTTCATGCAGGAGGCGCAGATCGCGGCCGCGCTGCGCCACAGCAACGTTGTCGGCGTGATCGATTTTGGCGTTTGGGAAGACGCTCACTTCATGGCCCTGGAGCTTGTTGATGGCGCCGATCTGCGGACCGTGCTCGGCGCGCAGCAGACACGGCGGTTGCCGCCGGCGCTAGTGGCGATGATCGGAGCGGAGCTTGCCGCGGGTCTCGGGGCGGCGCACGGCCACGTGCGGCGAGGTCAACGCGAAACGATCGTTCATCGTGACGTTTCGCCCTCCAACATCCTCATCAGCTACGCGGGGGAGGTCAAGCTCACCGACTTCGGCATCGCCAAGGCGGTCGATCGCGCGGGGGCCGCGGTCAGCCGAACGGTCAAGGGCAAGATTCCCTATATGAGCCCCGAACAGGCGTGCGGCGATCGACTCGATGGGCGCAGCGACATCTTTTCGCTCGGCGTAGTGCTCTACGAGGCTCTCTGCGGCGTGCGTCCGTTCGGTGGCGAATCGGAAGTGCAGACCATGCAGCAGATCCTCGAGGGGAGAAGGGAGCCGGTGGTATCGCGCATGCCAGAAGCCCCCGCTGCACTCGCGTCGCTTATCGAGCAAATGCTTCAACTCAAGCCCGACGATCGACCGCACGACGCGGACGCTGTGCTCGCCGCGCTCGCGAGCATCGCGCCTCCACTGACCGCGCGACGGGAGCTCGGCGCGATCGTGAAAGTCGTCAAACCGCCTCCGGTCACCGAATCGGGCATTGAACATCCGCGTCTTGCGATGGCCTCGGGCAGTGCAGCCACCGCCCTCGCCAGCGCACGCGCCGCGCGGACGGGCCCCCCTCGTACCGAAGCGATCGATCCCCAACCGCTGAACACCGCATCCGCGGTGCAAGTGGGAGCGCCTGGCGATGAAACCCGCACGCGAGCGGCCGCAGCTCGTGATATCGCGCCTGCGAACGATGGCTCCGGCGGGGGGCCGGACGCGTCGGCACATCAAACGCCGGATCCAGCACCGAAGAGCGGGGATGTCCCCGTATTTCCGATCCCTCGATCGAGTTCGCCGACTGCGGTATCGGGAACGCAGACCTCGGCCGCTGCGACAAACCAAGCGAACGCGACCGAAGACACCGCGCTTCCGGCGGACGCGCCGAAGACGAGTCCGCTTCCGCTAGATTCGGCGCATTCAAGCATCCCGCCGCATCCTGAGGCTCCGCGTTCGAACGCAGCGTACACCGCCACTCAGATCGCCGGTGCGTCTCAGCCGCCTATCACACCGTCTGCGGAGCGTGCCGAGTCGACCAACACCGTGATTGCCGCGAATTCGACGGAGACAGATTCGATGGGCGCGCCCGCAAAGAGCGAACGCCCGCCGCGCGGACCGATTCAACATCATCCGCTGGGCTCGCCGGACGACCGCGCGCCTTCCGCCGACGGAAACGAACAGGGAGCAACCACCGCCTCGTACTCTGCGCGGCCGCAGCCCGTGCCCATTCCTGCAACGATCTACACCGATCCCCCTGCATCTCCGCGGCGCCGGGTCTTTTGGGCTGCCGCCGTGGTCGCGGTCGCCGCCGCCGCGGTGGGCGTCGTGGTCGCCAGCGGCCGAGGAAAGTTGTCCGCGACGAACGATACGGCCAGCTCGTCCCCGGCGACCGACTCGACCGACTCAACGGATCGAGACCTTTCCGCGCCGTCGCAACCGGTCGTGGATTCGCCTCGGTCGGGATCTCCAGATTCGAACCCGACGGCCACGTCAGCTGACGACCCGACCGGCGACAACCCCGACTTGACCGACGACACCCCGGGCTTGGCTGTTGCCGACCCGTCTGCAGACGAGACCGGAAAGCTGCCCGGTGCTGCGGGAGCTCCCGCGGTTCCGGACAGACGCGATTCAAGGCAGTCTGCGTCGAAGTCATCAACTTCGAAATCATCAAGCTCAAAATCGGCCGCCCGGTCGTCGAGCTCCACGCGTCGGACCCCTCGTTCGGGTTCAAAGAAAGCGCGGCGAGGAACCAGCACGCTGAGGGTGTCGGTGCTCCCTTTTGGACAGGTCTGGCTCAAGGGGCGTCGAGTCGGTCGCGCACCGGTCACGCTCGAGCTGCCGGCCGGCCGACATCGTGTCGAAGTCGGCCGCTGGGAACCCACGACGCACCGCACGGTCGAGATCAAACCGGGAGAAGATCGTCGGCTCGTTGTTCAATTGGTGGACCCAGCCCAGTAGATCTGGCCTCCAGTAGCCCCGGCCCCTCAGCGTTCGTGCGCGCGAGCCTTTGATCTGCAACAACAACCAAGAAATTTGAGCGCAGGGGCAACCAGACGCCCGTGCGGTCGATAAGATTCGCAAAAGGGGCGCATGAGACGGATAAACGAGCGGCGGAGGAACGGGGACACACGAAGTGCCTTCAGGTGGGCCATGTTGGTCGTGGGAATCTCGTTCGTGGCGGGATCATATGTGGATGTCGCGAACGCCCAGCCCGCCTCGTCGTTCAGTTCGAGGTCGTCGACCAATCCGAAGTTCGTCACGGTGGTGACCGGCCACGATTCCGTGGATGCCGCGTCCCTGGTTGCGGCTGGGGAGCATGTAGCCGGCGTCGTCGCGGCTCGCGCGGGGGATGGCTTGGGGCCGGAGGCTGCGGGAACGCTGTTTCAGGCACGAGGCTCCGCTTCGTCGGAGCGAGCTTCTCGCTCGGAGGCTGCCGAACTCCTTTCCGACGCGCAAAAACTACAGTTGCTGGTGGCCACCGAAGACTATCGGTCCGCCGAACAAGTCGCCGCCGAACTCATGCGTCGCGCAGAGCGTTTGCGAACCGCGTTTGGTCGAGACTCGCAGCTTGCCGGGGCGGCGTTTCGAGGATGCCTCTATCGCGTGCAGGGGGCGCTTCAGCGCGGCCAACGTTCCAACGCCCGCGCGTTTGCGGCGGAGTGTCGCCGCCTCGTCCCGCATCGTGAAGTGAGCCCGCAAAAATTTCCTCCGGAAGTCGTTGGCATCATCGCGGAAGTGGATGCTGAGCTTCGACTGCGGGCCCGGGACATGCGCGTCGAGAGTATTCCCGAGGGGTGTCCTATTTTTCTCAATGGCCAACCGGTCGGGGCCACGCCGTCGGTGGTTCCGGGCCTGCTCCCCGGCGACTACGGCGTGCGCGTCGACTGCGGCGGCCGAACGGGACGCGTCCACATGGTGACGGTGGTCGGCGAACCGATTACCGTGCGTATCGATGACCGGTTTGATCGAACCCTGTCTACCGACGCCGGGCTCACGTTTCAATATCCCGATGGAACCACCCACGACCAGTATGTCGTCACCGACGCGATCACTGTTGCCCGCACGCTGAAAATTCCTCTCGCGCTCGTGCTCAGTCCCGTACATCTCGACCCATCGGAGGATGGTAATCCATCCGATCGCGCGAGTGACGAGAAGGGCGATGTGCGGGTAGATTTGGTTCACGCGAAGCGCGGCGAAATCATTGCTTCGGCGTGGACCCGTTCGCGAGGGACGCGATTGTTCCGCGCCAATGCGATCGCGGCAGCATTTTCGCGGAGCAAGTCTGTAGACCTCAGGGGGGCGCAGCCGAGCACGACCACTGCATGGGTGCCGCCGGTGGCGCCAGACCTGGAAGCATCTGGTCTCGCCTTCGGGGACGACACGCCGCGCGCGGACGAAGCCAAGAGCCCCCGGACGCGGCGCTCCGGGCAACCTTCGGCGACTCGACAAGGGTTCGGTTGGGCTCTGCTCGGAATCGGGGTTGCGGGGTTGGCGTCGGGCGGCGCGCTTGCCGCAAAATGGTCCTCGGATACCGAGGCGGTGTGGGCGGGATCGACCACCGACACCACGACGCCGGGGTTTTTGGAAGTGCTTAGCCGTGACGAGCGTCGAAATCGCCTTCGCAAGGCGGTGTGGGGCATAGCCCCGGCTTCCTCCGCGTTGCTTACCACGTCGCTCGCGCTCATTTTGCCCGACCGGGATGGCGTACCATGGTGGACGTGGCTCTCTGCCGCGGCGGGGGCAGGTCTCGCCGGCGTTGGAGCCTGGCAGATTGCGCGCCATGGTTGCACCCTAGACACCGACAACGACTCGCTCTGCGATTCTGGCCGCGCGACGTCGCTTCAAGGCGTCGCGATGATCTCGGCCGGGGTCCCCTTGGTGTCGGTGCCGATCATCTATGCGCTCCGCAGCGCGTTTGGAAGTTCTCGAGCCACCCAAGCCGGCACCCGGCCTGCATTCGGTGTCCAACCCACCGCGGGTGGAGTCGAAATGGCGGGCAGATTTTCCTTTTGACGTAGAGCAATCGCGTTTGCGGTGATCTTGAGCCTCCGGCTCGCGGTGGGAACGGGGTGAGGTTCGGGACCGGGGGGAGCGTCGGCCTCGGCTTCCGATTCAGAGTCCGCACCCGGCTACACAGTCAACCACTGCGATTTTGCCCGAAGTATCCGCAGGCTTCGTTCGCGAAAAAAAATGAACCGTATTTTCGTTGTTCTGGCCACGTATTGGGTAGGGACCGCGCGTTCGCCCGCATTCGGGTGGCATGTATCGCGTGGCCGCCTGTCGAACGGAGGTCAGGAATGCGAGCAACTACACGGTGGTCGGTCTGCGGGCTCATCAGCTGGAGCGTATGCATCGGCTGTGCCGAATGGGAAGAAACTCCGGATGACGCGGTCGGTTTTTTGGGCGTTTCGAACGCCACGCTCGAAGGCACGCTCGGTGACGTCGAGGTTTCGGAACAGAGCGTGCGTCGGAAATCTGGATGGTGCACCCAGAGCGGCTGGGAAGTTGAGCTCGCCACCACAACATCGCGCGGAACGGTGATGAGCAACATCCGACTGGCTGATCTCCTGGTAACCGAACCGGTCATGAATACGGCCTGGACTCGCAGCGAAACCGATGGAGAAGAGCTCGTGCTCGACGCCAATGCGGCCGACATGGAACGCCGAGCACCATCGGGCGATGAGTCGACCGCAGACGAATTTGCCGAGGACGCGGTTGCTGAGGACGAGGTCGCTCAGTGGTTTATCGAACCGCGTGCTCCCACGGTAGCGACTGCCCGCGTGGTTGGCTGCGCAGGTCAGGAAGACGGAAACTGGGAAATCGAAGAGCATGCGCGCAAAGCAACGATCAAGATCGAACGGCGAACCGATTCGGAGATGCACGTTCGCTACGAAGCTGAGTTTGCGGATGGCAACGAAGTTCGAGGCCAGTTCGATATGCGCATGCCGACGACGGACTGATGTCGATGGGCGTTGTCACGTTGTATCGAGGTGGCGGAACCAGGAGCAATCTTGTGGCTGCCATTGCCATGCTGATGGGCACCAGTGTTCTCTTCGGAACGCGCGCTAGGGCGCAGGAGTCGGGGGATCATCTGGGTCGACCTCAGTCCGATATTCAGTCCCAGGTGCGCCTACCACCCGCGAAGCGGGAGTCGAAGTTTGCGCCGCCGCGAGTGACGGGTTGGGAGATTGCGACCCACGCTCGATTTTTCTTTAGCATCGAAGATGATGTCGATTTTCTAACCGATCGCGGATACGGGCTGCTTTTTGAAGGGGAGCTTGCGTATCGGTCACCCAAACTCCTATTCGCCCAAGCCTACGTAGACCAAGGCGCCTACGGTTTCGGTAATGGTTCGGATTTTGGGGTGTTTTCTGCGGGCGCAATGATGGGCGTCGATCACCGTTGGTTTTCGGTGGCCGCGGGCGCCGGCGCGATGCGGGCGCGAATCGTCGACAACGCGCGACGGGCGACTGGATGGGGCCCCACGATGGTTGCGTACGCTCGCCTCGGCGCGAGAGACGGGTTTCATGGGGAGGTTCGGCAAACTCTGGTGTTCGTCGGCAACGAACCGTTCGAGGGCACCACATCGGCGAAGATTCAGTTTCGCATCGCTCCGCGGGTGTGGATTCGGTTTCGAGGAGGCGGCTCTCGCTCCGGCTACGGATTCGGCGAGGCCGGGCCGCGTATCTTGGTACGTGGCGACCGTGGCCCAGGGTCCGTATTTCTCAACCCGTCATTGGGAGGCGCGGGCATGTTTGATGAAGCCACCCAAACCACATACATGGGATTCCTGTTCGGCCTTGGGCTCGAATATCGGCCGCGATGACTGAGTCGACGGGTGAGAAGGAGCGAAGGACTTACTTGCACCCAGGGAGCGCCCCGCCTTCGAGATTCACACGCATGCGCAGATGACGTTCGGTTCCCGGGGTGCTGCTAAGCGTGCAGTCTGCGCCCACGACGATGGCTTCTGCGGTTTGCGGAACCCGGCGGAGCATGTCGAGGCCTTTCTTCGGCCCCAAGACAAACGTCGCGGTGGAGAGCGCATCGGCGTAGAGGCCGCTTTGGGCCATGAGGGTAACCGACATGGATCGACGCGCGGGGAGGCCCGTTTTGAGGTCGATGATGTGGTGCCAGCGGGTGCCTTCATCGTCGACGAAGAAATGTTCGTAGTCGCCGGACGTCGAGATGGATCGGTTTTCGGCTTCGAAGAACGCAAAGTAGTCTTTGGCGTTGCGAGGGTGCTGAATGCCCACGCGCCACGCGCGATGACTGCGCCGACCGTGCACTTGAACCTGTCCGCCCGCGAACAACATATAGTTCAGGAGTCCCGCGGCGCGAAGAATCGCGCCCGCACGGTCTAGAGCGTAGCCTTTGGCGATGCCTCCCGTGCCGATGGCCATGCCCTTCCGTTTCAAAAACACCGTGTTGGCTTCTTCGTCGATCACGATGTCACGATATCGAACGTTGCGGAGCGCTTTGCGCACGCTGGCTCGCGGGGGAACTTTGTGCTTGCCGGGTCGAAAATCGTAGAGCCCTCGGAGCGCCGCCCAAGAGAGGTCGAACGCCCCGCGGCTCCAGCGCGATACGTTGAGTCCGGCTTGAACCACCGCAAGCGTGTCTTTGCCCACCTGAACCGGGGCGCGGCCCGCCTGGTGGTTGATCTGGGAGATTTCGCTGGTCGGCCTCCATTCGGAAAGCACGGTTTCGAGGCGCGCGATTTCTTCAAACGCCGCACGCACTGGGCTCGCCGCGCGAGCCTCAGGGGCATCGACCTGAATCATGAATACCGTGCCCATGAGGGGACGGCTGCGTGTAAAAAGTTTGGGAAGGGGTTGGGCGTCGTCTCGCGGTGGCGCGGCATGTTTGGTTGAGGTGTTCGGCGCCGAGGGCTGACCTTGTTTTGGCGACGAGCCCTTATGCTGCGCGCGAGAGCTGGTTTGGTCGCATCCCGCGAGCCCAACCCCTGAGAGCCCAATTCCTGAGAGCACAATCACGACGAGCGGGAGCGCCCATTGGTCCCCCCGTGTCTTCTGTCGCCAAGGCATCCGCGACGACATACCACACTCTGGCCGGGCGACGCTCGAGCGCGCGCGCCATCGCCTCATCGCACGCAGACATCTTCAAACGCGGCGTTCAGCGTTGCGTCGGTGCTGCCGGTGATAGTGACCGTGCTCGCGTCGACGTCACAGTCGGTGAGGGTGAGAAAGAAATCGGCGCGCACCCTCGATCCTGCGAGCACGTCAATATCCGAAAACGTCACGCTGCCTCCTGCCGATAAGCAGTTCGTAAACGTTTGGGGGGCCGCGCCTGTGCGCACGAGGATAAACTCCACGTCGAGGACGTCTGATTCCAATACCGTTACGGGAAGATTTTCGATGACCTGTACCCCGATGTCGTCTTGGTTTACCCGAAACACCAGCCGGCTGTTGCCTGGCGCAAAACAGTCGTTTTCGGCCAACACGAGCTCGAGCTGAGCCGGGCCACTACACGGCGCGGCGCGCCACGCGGCGCTTACCCGGTTGCCGCTGAATCCAAGATTGGTGCCGCCGGAATCGAGGACGTTGGCGGTGTTGTTGAGGTCGCCCGAGACAACCTCGCGGCAGGTGGTCGAAGGGGCGCTGCCGTCGGCTCGTGGTCCTGCGTCGATCACGCTTGCGTCTACTGTCGGCGACGAGGCTCCGAAGCTGGGCGCAGGGTCGTCATCCGCTGGCGGGCCGGGAGGAACTTCTCGATCGCTGCATCCTGCGATAAAGGCACTTGCCGCGAGCGCGCCCCAAGCGACGGCGCGGCCGAGCGAAGAGTGATCGCATGAGAGGCGAAAAATTCGCATGAATTGCGAAATTATAGCATGGGCACTTTTGGTGGACATCTTCTTGATGGGGTGCGTATTGGTCGGGTTCACGTCTCGGTCCCGCGATTTAGAACTGGCCGGCAAGCACCAATCCTCCGCCCTGCGGCGTGATCGCGGGAGCGAGCCGAGCGCGCACGGGCTTGGGCTTTCGGGCTTTCTTTTCATCGTTGACGTTTTCGTCGTTGGAGCCCTTGTCACCGGAGCCCTTGTCGCTGGAGCCCTCGTCCTTCACCAAGCGGTCCCGCAAATCTTGATAGGCCGACCATCGTCGTTCCGCGTCGGAGCGCGTGGCGAGGTTGATGATGCCGCTGATCACCGAAATCCCTGAACCAATAAGCACGAAGTAATCGAACGGGTCGTCGACTTCGAAGTTGTTGGGGCCCAAGAAGAGAGGAATCACCGAAAGCCCCACGGCAATATTGATCGATGCGTTGAGCACTCGGGTCAGCCGGGTTCGCTTGGCGATGTGCTCGAGCGAGCTTTCCCCATACGCGAGCCGATGCTGCACTTGGGGCAACGTCTGCATCGGCATGTGGGAGTATTTGATCGATGGGGTCGACGCATTGGGGGTGAGCGCGAGATCCAAAATGCCGCGGGTGATGTTGGCGCCGCCCCAGAGCCAGAGGTAAGCGCGGAGCGGTTTGTCATCGACCCAGACTCCGATACCGATGGAAAGGCCGCCCGTGACGATCGAAAGCACGCCATCGACAATACGATTGCTGCCGCGCCCCGCGAGTACCTGGAGGTCCGTATCGAGCACGCGAAGGCGCGTGACGATTCGGCTGGGAATCGGCGTGCCGTCGTCGGTGGTGATGCCCGCGCGTGCGGTGTAGCCGCGTTGACCGCTCGGATACTGGTTCGCTGAAGGAGGCTGAGGAATACGGTAGGGGGCAGGGGTCGTGCCCTCCGGGGGCGGAGGAATCGCAGAGTCTTTCGGCGGGGTCGCGGTGCTCGGTGTGTCTTGAGTCGCGGGCTCAGAGTTCTGCGCGGGAGCGTCGGGCGATCGGTCTGCGGATGGAGGCGGGCCCCCTCGCGGCGGGCCGAGATTTGCGCCGCTTTCGCTCGATTGAGTTGTCCTGGATGGGGGCGTGCCGGTTGAAGGTGTATTGGTTGAAGGCGTATTGGTTGAAGGCGTATTGGGCGGAGATGTCTGGGCGTGCGCTGCGGACGCAGCAACCAGCGCCGCGATACCTACGGTGTACGCAAACTGAACTCGACGGCTGAGCGAGGGACCAATCACCAAAAGCCTGTCGCGGTCGCCCTAGCGCCGCATAACTAGCGTAGGGCCCGGCCTTTGTGGTGTCAAAAAGCCAAGGAGGTCACTAAAGTTCGCGCGCCCATGATCCGAAGCGCCAGGTATGGATGTTCGTAAGCTCAAGGATTACCGCGCCATGATGGCCGACACGGTGCGGATGGCTGCCTACGCGGAAGCGATCAGCGCGTCGTGTCCCGGTCGGGTGGTCTGCGAAATCGGGGTCGGTCTCGGGCCGCTTAGTCTGATGGCGCTGCACGCGGGCGCGCAGCGCGTATACGGAATCGAAGTGGACCCACAGGTGCTCGGCCTCGCAACCGACGTGATCCGTAGTCACGGGTTCGATGACACGCAGTTCATTCCCGTGGAGGGTTTATCCACCGATGTGGAGCTTCCCGAGCCGGTCGACGTGATTCTTTCGGAGACGCTCGACAGCCTCGGCGTGGGGGAAAATACCGCGAGCTACATGACCGACGCGGGGGCGCGATTTCTCAAGCCGGAGGGAAGGTTTTTGCCCGAGCGCCTCGATTGCTACGTCGCGCTTGCCGCGCCCGAGGAATACGGCTCGCGCGAGCGATTCTGGGTCGATCTGGACGGCCTCGGGCTGGACTACACGCGAGTGCAACCGTCGGTGCGCGGCGTCAAGCACACGCTGGTCGTGCGGCCCGATGAATTGCTCAGCGGTTTTGCCCGCTGGCAGTCGATCGATTTTCGAAACGCGGGCTCGTTTTGCCAGCGTTCGCCAGTCGTGCTCCAGGCCAACAAATCGGGCCTCGCGACTGGGCTGGCGAGCACGTTTGTGGCCGTGCTCCACAAAGACATTGTGATCAGCACCTTTCCCGATGCTCCGCCGACCCACTGGAAGCAGGGCTTTGCTCCGTTTCCAGACCGCGCCATCGAACTCAACGTTGGCGATCTAGCGTTCGCGGAAATCGAAATCGGGGAACATCGCGGCCCGTCGATCGAATACCAGCTCCAGGTGGCGGCGGGTCCACCGGATCGGATGACTCGGTTTTTGAAGCGCCGCCTCGCCGAGATGGAACGTGCGGCGTGACAGCGGATTGAAGTGCGCGAGTCTACGAATTCGGTTTGATGAGAAACCAAAGCGACGCGTCGCCGATTTGGGCCTTGTGGGGGGAGCCCTCCGTCGATGGCTCTGCCGAAGGTTCCGTCGAACGATCCGACGACTCCACGTCGTAATGGGTCGCGATCGACGTCATCCCTTCGGGGAGCATTGTAAAGCCAGTCGTCGACAGCGTTTCCTTGACGATGAAGTCTTCGTGCTCCTTTATCGCTTGGCGGAGTTCGCCTTTGGCGGCCCAGGTGACAGCGATGCGCGTTTCGAAGGCGAGATCATCTTCTTTGCGGGCGCGCTGGATGCGGTTGACGACTTCTCGCGCGAGGCCGGCTCGCTTCAGTTCGTCTGTCACCCGAGTGTCGAGCACGACCACGCGCCCTCGCTCGGCGGCGGCGGCGAAGTTCTCTTTGGCGCGGAGACGAATTTCGACTTCATCTGGACCGAGGGTGATTTCCTCGCCATCGAGGTCGATGCGGAAATGTCCTTTTTCAGACATCTCTGCGTGCAGCGCCGAGCCGTCGGCGGCGGCGAGCGCCTTCTTGCAGGCCGGCACTTTCTTTCCGATCTTGGGTCCGAGCACACGGAAGTTTGGCACCAGCACGTAGTCTACGAATCGCTCGGGCTCTTCCGAGAAGGAGACGCTTCGTACATTCAACTCGTCGCCGATGGCGTCTTTGAATTGCTCGATGCGGGCGCGGTCGGCGTCATCGGCGACGACGACGATGGCTTCTGCGAGCGGCTGACGAACGCGCAGTTTGGCCTCGTTGCGCACGCGCTGCCCGAGCGCCACGACGTCGCGTACGGCGGCCACGCTTTCGCGTAGCGCGTCATCCGCGCGGGACGCTTGGGGCTCGGGATAGGCGGCGAGATGCACCGACCGGCTGTCGTCGGGCGAGCGGCTCGCCGATGGGTTGCCGACTAGGTTCTGGACCAGGTTCTGGTACATGGCGTCGGCCATAAATGGGACAAAGGGAGCGATCAATCGCGCGAGGTCGGTGAGGACTTCATAGAGCGTGGCAAACGCGGCGCGCTTGTCGTCGGTATCTTGGTCGGCCCAAAACCGATTTCGGCTGCGCCGGACGTACCAGTTCGAGAGCGCATCCACGAACGCTTGGATATGTCGCACCGCAACGTGGCTGCGGTATCCGTCGAGCTCCGCGCGTACCGACCGTACCGCCTGGTCGAGCTCCGCGAGAATCCAGCGGTCCAGGTCCGGACGATCAGCCAGGTCCGAACGACTAGCCTCGCTGCGCGGGGTCCATGCGTCGATATTTCCGTAGGTGACGAAGAAGCTGTAGACGTTCCAAATCTTGAGCAGAAACTCGCGCACCGCGTCGGTCGCGGCTTGATCTGAAAACCGGGTGTTTTGTCCCGGCACCGTGCCGGCGTAGAGCGCCCAGCGCACCGCGTCGGCGCCGACCTTGTCCATGAGCTCCATGGGGTCGGTGTAGTTGCGATCTCGCTTGCTGAGTTTTTTGCCCTGCGCGTCGGTCATGAACCCGAGCACCACGCAATGCTCGAACGGGTGGGGGTATTTCCGCTCGGGAAAGAGCAGCGTGCTGATCGTCATGAGGGAGTAGAACCAGCCTCGCGTTTGATCCATCGCCTCGGTGATGAAATCGGCGGGGAAACATCGCTCGAATGCTTCGGTGTTTTCATGGGGGTAGCCCCATTGCGCGAAGGGCATGCAGCCAGAATCGAACCAGCAATCGATCACGTCAGGCACTCGGCGATAGGTGCCGGGCTCCCCGGGCTTGGTCCAGGTGACTTCATCGATCCACGGTTTGTGCACCCGAAGGTGTTCGCTGAGCTCGGGGTTTTCTTTCTGCGCCGCGTCGAAATGGGCGAACGCCTGTGGGTTGCGTTCGAGAATCTCCGCCACCGACCCCACGGCCTCCATGGCGCCGGTTTCATCGTTGATCCAGATAGGCAGAGGCGTGCCCCAAAACCGTTCTCGAGACAGCGCCCAATCGACGTTGCCGGCCAAAAACTGACCGAAGCGCCCGTCTTGCACGTGCCCCGGTTCCCAATGCACCTGCTGATTGTTTTCTTGTACGCGGCTGATTTCTTGGGTGGTGCGAATGAACCAGGAACGGCGCGCGTACTGGATCAGCGGGTCGCTCATCTTGCGCCAGCAGTAGGGATACTCGTGGCGGTAGACTTCTTCTTTGAAGAGCAGTTCTGCTCGGCGCAGATGGCGAATGATGTCTCGGTCGGCTTCTTTGCAGAACCGCCCGGCAAACTCCGTCACCTCCGGGGCAAAGGTTCCGTCGGGGCGGACGAGCTGCAAAAAACCCAGCCCTTCGGCTTTGCAGACCCGAAAATCGTCTTCGCCAAACGCCGGCGCGCAATGGACAAGCCCGGTGCCGCTGTCGAGCTCCACAAAGTCGGCCGCGATGACGCGATGGGCAGGGCCACCTTCGGGCTCGGCGTAGCGGAAGGGCGGGACATAGGCGGCGCCAATCCAGTCTGCCCCAGGCCGCGTTTCAAGGATCCGATGAGGCTGCTCACCGATGACTTTGGAGACCAGCGTTTCGGCGAGGACCACGCGTTCGGAGGAATCGGTGAGCTCGACCGTGGCGTAGGTTTTGTCGGCGGCGATGGCGAGCGCGATGTTGGAAGGAAGCGTCCATGGCGTGGTCGTCCACGCCAGGAAAGAAAGGCGATCGTCTTCTTGTGACCGAAACCGAACCACGACCGAAGGGTCGTCCACTTCTTGATAGCCCTGGCCCACTTCGCCCGCCGAGAGCGCGGTGCCCCCCTGCGCCCACCACCACACGACTTTGTAGTCTTGATATAGAAGGCCTTGATTAAATAGTTCGCGAAGCGCCCACCAGACGCTCTCCACGTACTGCCGATGGAATGTGACGTAGGCGGCGTCGAGATCGACCCAAAACCCAATGCGCTGGGTCATGCGCCGCCACTCGTGAATGTAGCGAAATACCGAGTCGATACATTTCTCTGCGAACGGTGCGACGCCGTAGGCTTCGATGGCGTCGCGCCCGCTGATTCCGAGCTCCCGTTCGACTTCTACTTCGACGGGCAGGCCGTGGGTGTCCCATCCCCCGCGACGGGGCACCGAGTAGCCACACATGGTGCGGTATCTCAGGAAGACGTCTTTGACGACCCGGGTCAGCACGTGGCCGGGGTGGGGCATTCCGTTCGCGGTAGGAGGCCCTTCGAAAAACACGAATGGTTTGCCGCTCTGGTTTTTTTCGAGCGACCGCGCGAACACATCGTTTTGTTCCCATTCGCGCAGCTGCGCCTGGTCGAGTTCGGGAAACGAAACATCAGATGAAACCGGCCTGAACATGGCGCCGGTTTAACCCAAATGCTACAGACTGCGCCACCCGACGGCGCGGCGGGGAAACCGATGGCTCCGGACCCGATGGCTCCGGGCAAACGCTCGAGCGAGGTGCCACATGGCAGAGATCATCGACGGCAAGGCGATTGCGAAGCGCGTTCGCGCAGAAGTTCGGGAGCGCGCGCTCGGACTGGCGGAGCGCCAGGGGCGCGCCCCGGGGCTGCATGTGGTGCTCGTGGGCGAGGACCCGGCGTCGCAGGTGTACGTGCGCAACAAAGAACGCGCGGCCGGCAAAGCAGGCATCGAGGGGAAGGTGCATCGGCTGCCGGAAGATACCGCCGAGCCGGCGCTGCTCGCGCTGATTGAAGAGCTCAACCAGGATGTCACGGTCGACGGGATTCTCGTCCAGCTGCCGCTGCCTGGTTCCCTCGATTCGGCACGGGTGGTGCGTGCGATCGACCCCGCGAAAGATGTCGACGGGCTGCATCCGGTCAATGCCGGCGAATTGATGCTCGATGGTTCAGGCCTCACTCCGTGCACGCCCACGGGCTGCATGAAACTGATTCAGGAAACTGGATGCTCGCTAGAGGGGAGGCGCGCGCTCGTGCTCGGGCGCAGCCAGTTGGTGGGCAAACCGGTGGCGATGATGCTGCTTCGCCAGAACGCGACCGTGACTATGGCGCACTCCCGCACGCAGGATCTCGACGCCCGGGTACGCGAAGCCGACGTGGTGATCGCGGCGGTAGGCAGACCGAAGTTGGTGCGCGGCGAGTGGATCAAGAACGGCGCCGTGGTGATCGACGTCGGCATCAACCGCGAGCCAGATGGAACCCTAGTCGGCGATGTAGACTTCGAAGCGGCGTCGGAGCGCGCGAGCCACATCACTCCGGTGCCCGGCGGCGTGGGCCCGATGACGATCGCAATGCTGCTCGACAACACCGTCAAAGCCGCGGAAGGCCGAGAGCGAACGCGCTGATGCCGAACCGGATGCTGATGCCGAACCGGATGCTGATTCAGGTGCCGATGCTGATTCAGGTGCCGATGCTGATTCAGGTGCCGATGCGGGAACCCGAATCCGTTCCGGATGCTGACGCCGGACCGAATGCTGGACCCGAACCCGGTTCAGGGGACTTCCATGCCGGCGTCAGTCGCTTCACCTGCGTCGGGATTGCCGAGCGTTTCGATTCGGGCCTCGACTTCTTCTTTGAGGTCTGTTCCCGCGCGCTCCAGGTCAGTCTGAAGCTCTTGCGCCTCCGGCGTGCTGATGATGCGGCTGAGGTGTTCGAATAGGGTGCGTTTTCCGATGGGGACGCAAAGCACGACGTAGACCACCACTGCGCCAGTGATGAGCGAGCCTGCGAGACGTATGGTGCGTGTGATCATAACAAAGAGTCGACGTTCAACAGGTGGAGCGGACGCGACGGCTATGGACGGTCCGTGTCCTTGCTTCGGCGGATTCCGTAGCCTCGCATTTTCTTGTGCAAGTTCGTTCGTTCCACTCCGAGTAACCCAGCGGCCTTCGAAATATTCCAGCCGCAGTCTTCCAGAGTAGAGAGGATATACTGGCGTTCGGCGCGCTCGCGGTGTTCTCGCAGCGTGAGTCGGGCACCGTTTCCGGCTTCGGAGATCTCGCTCGGCGAATCGCCCCCACGAGCGTTCCCACCCGTCGACTCCGCGTGTACAGCGTTGTCGTTTACCGAGGTGCGTCCAAGGTTGCTTCCTAGCCGGCCTTCTTTGGGCAGATCGGCGAGGGTGATGCGGTCGCCGCTCAGGATGGCCATGCGCTCCACGACGTTTTTCAGCTCGCGCACGTTCCCGGGCCAGGGGCGACCCGCCAAACGGTCGAGCACTTCGGCGTCGATGGGTTTTTCTCGAAGCCCGTTGTCGAGGCAAAAGTCGCGCAAAAACGCACGCGCCAGGATGGGAACGTCGTCTTTGCGTTCGCGGAGGGGAGGGCTTTCGATGGGCACGACGTTGAGGCGAAAATACAAGTCTTCACGAAAGCGGCTTTCTTTGACTTCGGTCTCGAGATCTTTGTTGGTCGCGGCGAGAATGCGCACGTCCACGGCGATGCTTTGCTCGCCACCCACCCGGCTGATTTCGCCGCTTTGCACCGCTCGAAGCACTTTGGCTTGCGCGCTTGCGCTCATATCGCCGATCTCGTCGAGAAACAGCGTTCCGCCGTCGGCGAGCTCGAACATGCCTTTCTTTCGACCGGCTGCGCCTGTAAACGCGCCTCGCTCGTGGCCGAAGAGCTCGCTCTCGATCAGTTCGGCGGGAATCGCGGCACAGTTAACTTTGACGAATCGTTTGTCGGCGCGGCGGCTAAGCTGGTGGATGGCGCGGGCGATCAGCTCTTTGCCGGTGCCGCTTTCCCCGGTGATGAGCACCCGGCCGTTGGTCGGGGCCACTTTTTCGATTTGGGCGAAGAGCTGCCGAATCGGCGCGCTCTCTCCGATCATGTCGTAGCGTTTTTGCGCCGCGGCTCGGAGGGCTTCGACTTCGCGCTGGAGCTGAGAGGCGCGCAGCGCGTTGCGCACGCTGATGAGTATGCGATCGCGGTCGAGCGGTTTCTCGAAGAAATCGGTGGCGCCCATTTGCACCGCGGAGACCGCCTCGGCGAGCGATGCATGGCCGCTGACCATGAGCACTGGGAGACGCTCCGTTTCGCGCTGGGTCCGCAATCGCTGCAGCGCTTCGATGCCGGTCATGTTGGGCAAGCGAACATCGAGGATGGCGAGGTCGACGTCGCCCTCGGCGACGAGCTCGAGCGCGCGTTCGGCAGTATCAGATTCGAGAACTCGAAAGCCCGAGCCTTCGAGCACCATACGCAAGGTACGACGAATGTTCTTTTCGTCATCGACGACGAGAATGGTCGCACTCATTGGCCGGGGTATAGCATCGGTGACTTCCGGGGCGCATGCCGGAGGCGTCATCCTTGGACTTTCGATGTGTTCGGGGGTGCTAATTTGTGAGGATATCCGGGGGAGTGCGCGATTTTGAGCGGCCGGCTGATGCGTTGACCATTTTTGTGGCCGTTGCTATAAGCGCGAGGTCCGCAAGGCCGGGCGTTCGCAATCGGGCAGTCGGGCCCGTCGCTGTGAAGCTGGGAGGAAAAGGCATGCGTAGGAAGGCTGCCGGGGGATTTCGTGCCTCTTGGGGCTTAGAAAAAAGCAACGCGTTCGCCACGTGGACTCAACCAGCTTGGCGTCGACTGAGCTCCGTGATGTTCTTGGGCGCCGTCGTGTTTCTGGCTCCGATCGCGCTGTCGATGGCGGTTGCGATCCCTAAGACTGCAGTCGCGCAGCCTTCGGAGGAAGAAGCGGCAGGGGATAGCCAACCCGCAGAGAGCGGCGCGGACGACTCGGCTGGTCCATCTGAAGGCGCACCAAGCGGCGCTTCGGAAGGCGAGCCTGCCGAAGCGGGTGCCAGCGCGGGAGGCGAGGCCGCGGGCAGTGCCGCCGCAGGAGCGGGCGCGGAAGGCGGAGCGACCGGCGAGTCGCCCGAGGGTGCGAGCGGAGAAACGACGACGTCTGCGGAACGAGATCCGGAAATGGACGCCGGCACCTACGCGGTTCGGCTTCGCGATCTCGAGCAACGCATCAACGAACTTAAGGAGCAGATCTTCCGTTCCAAGGCTCGGCTGTCGCTGCTCGCCGAAACGGTACTGCAAGGCGTCGTCGCAGGTGCTCAATCGGTCATCGTTCACGAGAACCGAATGTCGTCGTCGTATCGTCTGGTCAAAGCGACGTATGCGCTTGACGGCGCGCCGATTTTCAATCGCGCGGACGAAGAGGGCACCCTCGGGGAGCGAGAGGAGTTCCAAGTATACAACGGCAGCATCGTGCCTGGTGAACACACACTTACTGTGAATCTCGAATACCGCGGCCATGGATATGGGATTTTCTCGTATCTGAAGGGCTACCGATTCAAAGTTCGGTCGAACTACTCGTTCACCGCGCCCGAGGGGCGGGCGGTTACCGTTCGGGTCGTGGGATACGAGAAAGGGGGGCCGACCGCGCCCCTCGAGGAACGACCCGCGATTCGCTACGTCGAGCGAGTGTCTGATCGTTCGCGAAGGCCGCCCAGCGAATCTTCGGACGAATCTCAAGGAGACGAGGGAGACCAATAATGACGCGCGCTTTGGGCTCGGCGAGGTCGGGCCGTGCAAACGTGCGTAGTGTGGCTGCCAGGGTGTCGCCGATCGTGGGAGTCGGGGCGCTATGCTGCGCCAGCGCAGTTGGCGTGGCGGCCGATGCTGAGGCTCAAAACGCCGAGGAAGTCGCCCGAGATCTCACCGCCATTGAGGGCGACGCCCAAAACCTGACGCGCCAACCGCTCAGGCGCGGTCGTCTGCGAAGTCGCACGCATGTAGAGGAGCGCCTTACCGACGGCGAGCTTTTCTATCGCCTTCAAGACTACATTCGCGCCAGCATCATTTTTACTGATATCGTCGATAACTATCCGCGCCATCGAGCATACCCGGACGCATTGTTCCTGCTCGCGGATTCGCTCTTCCAGGCGGGTGACTACCTCGGGGCTCGGGCAAAATTCCGAGTGGTTATCGATCGTGCCGGCGAACCTGCGTTTCGTCCTTATGTTCAGCGGGCGCTCGGCCGACTGATCGAAATCGCCATTCACATTCGGGACTTTGAAGGGGTGGAAGAACACTTTCAGCGTCTCAGTCGTTTGCCGCCGACCGAAGTGGAAGCCACTACGGCCTACTTCCGCGCCAAGTATTTGTACAACAAGGCGGTTCCGGTCGACGAAGTGATGCGCGACGGGGACGATGCCGCGGCGATGCCGGAAGTAGATTCCTCGACGCTCGAAGAGTCGCGCCGTGCATTCGAAGCGGTACCACAGGGTAGCCCCTACTACCCCCAAGCGCGATACTTCATCGGTGTGATCCACACGTTGCGGGGCGAGCTACCGCAGGCGATCGAAGCGTTCCGACGCGTGCTGCGGGGGAAAGGCGAGACGCTGGAGCATCGCAAGGTGGCTCACCTGACCCGCGTAGCCCTCGGCAGACTGTATTACGAGACGAATCAGCTCGACCAAGCGATCGAGGCATACCAGTCGGTTCCACGTACGTCGGAGCATTTCGATACCGCGCTCTATGAAATAGCCTGGGTCTACATTCGCCTGGGCGACGCGACTCGCGCGGAGCGGGCGCTCGAAGTGCTCTCGGTGGCAGCGCCGAGCAGTAAGTACATTCCAGACGGCAAGCTGCTGCGGGGCAATCTGCTGCTTCGAAACGGTCGCTTGGATGCCGCAAACAAGGTGTTCCGGTCGGTGCGCACGGAGTTCGGTCCGGTATACCGAGAGCTCGAGGAGGTTCGTGAGCAACACGAAGACCTGCTCGGGTATTTTCGTGGGCTCGTTCGAGAGAATCTCGATACGTTCGATGCAGCGTCCATCGTGCCGCCGAGTGCGCAGAAATGGACCACGCCGGGTAGCGACTTTGACCGCGCGATGTCCGCGCTGTCCGACCTGAGCCAATCGCGTCAGCTTGTTGCCGAAACAAGCGATCTCATTGTGCGCCTCAACGCTGCGATCGGTTCACCCAACCGCGTGAGTGTGTTTCCAGACTTGCGCTCTCAACGTGAACGGACGACGGCCATTCGCAACCGTTTGGCTCGCGCACAGCGTGCGCTGATCCGAATCGAGGAATCCAACTCGTCAGGCGAAAGTGGGGAACTTCGCGAAGTCCGCGCGCAGCGGCGGCGCATCGAACGTTCGCTCGGTCGTATGCCCACCGACAACGACGATTTCATTATTCGAGACGACCAGTTGCTCAGTCGATATCGTCGGTTGCGGCGAGATTTGAGCGCACTCGAGGTCGAGCTGCTCGGTATCGAAGCACGAATCGTAGCCACCGATACGTTTGTCGGTGCCACTGCGAACGAGCAGCAAAACGCCGAGGCGGTGACCAGCGAGCTCGGGCAGCACCGCGACGCAGTGGCGCGCTATCGTGAGCAGATCGCGGAGCTCGAGCGTCTGATCGAGATCGGTCGGATCCAAGTGGGGGTAGGCGACGCACGCTATCGGCGGGACGACCGACTGCGGAATGAATATACGCAACTGCTTGAGCGCGAGCGCCGCTTGAGCGGCGGGCGACGGCCGGAGACAGACCGTTTGTTTGGGAAGATCGTTCGAGTGGAATCGATGCTCGATCGGCGCGATGCCCAGATCGAGCGCGTCGTCGAGGAACGCGTGAACGAGATGAAGCGGGTGATCGATGAAGAAAGCCAGAAGCTTACGGGCTATCAAGAATCGCTGGCTGCGCTCGAGGGCGAAACCGAAGAGGTGGTCGGTGCGGTGGCGTATGCGTCGTTCGGAGAGATTCGCGATCGGTTCTACAGCCTTGTACTACGCGCGGACGTCGGACGGATCGATGTGACGTGGGCGCGGCGCGAAGAGCACCGCACCCGTGTTGACATGCTGACCCGCGAGCGCTCCCGAGAGCTTCAGGCGCTCGACGACGAGTTTCGCGACATCATGGATGAACAGCCGGCCGGTGAGGAAGAAGAGGGAGGCGATCAGTGAGCCTCGGACGAGTGCAGGCGCGCGTCGCAATCTTGGCGGCTCTTTCAGTTTTTCTAGCGGTTCCGTTTTTGCGAGCGCAGCCGTCGGAGGACGAAAGCGCTTCGCAAACAGACAAATCTTCCTCTGGGCGTCGCACGTCGGACACGTCGGGAGCGGAGGGCGGTGACGCCCAATCTGGCGCGAGCGAGTCTGGCGCCAGCAGCGAAAACGGCAGCGAAGCGACCGACTCACAAGGTGCGGCTCCACAAGATTCGGGAGGCACTCCACAGCCGACCGAGGAAGGGCAAGACGCCTCTGCCGCGAGCAGCTCAGAGGAAGGAGCAGGTTCTGGAAATACTTCTGGCGAAGTTCCGTTGCCGTCTTTCTTGGATACCACGGATCGCCGGATCGTAGACGAGCGACCGCCGCCCTCGCCGGAGCAAGTTGCCGCGCTGCGAGAGATGGAAAAGGAAGTTGAGCGTTTTCAGCTCGTGGGCCAATCGTATCGGGCGACTGTGGTGTCGCTGGTGCGGCGAGAGTACCTCCGCCAGCGTCGCGGCCGTGACCAGTGGTACGGTCGGCAAATTCGCGATGAAGAGCGGATGCTCAACGAGGCTCGCGCGAACGCGATTCGTCAGTTCGAGCGTTTTATCGAGCGCTATCCAGACGACCCGACGTACACCCCGGACGCCATGTTTCGTCTCGGGGAACTCTATTTTGAGCGGAGCGCGGTTCAGTTTCAGGAGCAGTATGATGCGGCCCAGGCGGCTCGCGACCGCGGCGACGAAGACGTCGAGCTTCCCGAGACCCCCGACTACCTGCCCACCATCGAACTCTACAAGCGTTTGGTTCGGAACTTTCCCGACTACCGCCGCATCGACGGCGTTCTGTATCTGATCGGCTACTGCTTGAACGAAATGGGGGAAATCGACGAGGCGCGTGAAGCCTGGTTGGCGCTTGCGTGTGCCAATAAGCATAAATACGACGCTTCGGAAAAGGTTCCTGACGAAGCAGAGCTGGCTGGCGAAGGCACCGAGGACGGCGATTCTGAAAAGGAAGCTGACCATCCCGCGCTCGAGCTCGACAAAGAAGAAGAAGAGGTTGCCGCGACGGGTCCGTTCGTCGATCCCTATCGCGATTGCAAACCGGTTCAGGAAGACGCGCGCTTCGTCAGCGAGACATGGTTTCGTATCGGCGAGTACCACTTTGACGATTACGGCTCGCCACACGCGCTGGACCTAGCGATCAGCGCGTACAATCGCATTCTCACGGAGCCGGAGGACCGAAACTACAACCTCGCTTTGTACAAGGTCGCTTGGGCGTACTACCGAGCGAGTCGGTATCCCGAGGCGATCAAGCATTTTGGGATGCTGGTGCAGTGGTCGGACGATGAGCGTCAGCGAACCGGAAAGGCCGGTTCCGAACTACGCCCCGAGGCGATTCAATATCTAGGTATTGCGTTCGCGTACGACGATTGGAACGAGAATCAGGTTCCTGATCCCATTGAAGGGCAGCAAACGGGAATCGAACGGATTCAGAGCCCCAACCTGCTACCGCAAGATCGACCGTGGACGCCTGATGTGTACTTCCAGCTCGGTCAGGTTTACTTCGACGAGGCCAAATACCCGGAGGCCATTGCAGTCTGGCGCTTGGCGCTGGAGAAATGGCCGAACCACCGCATGGCGCCCGAGATAACAAACTTGGTGGCTCGCGCGCACCAGCGCCACAACGAGTTTGAAGATGCGATCGCGGCGCGCTCAGAGCTCGCTCGGTTTACCGAGGGTGGGGACTGGTGGAACGCAAACGTCGACAATCCGAAGGAGCAGCGGCGTGCCGAGCAGCTCGCCGAAAACGCGCTCATCGCCACCGCCATTCATCACCATACCGAGGCTCAAAAGCTGCGAAGCCAGTGTGTCGCGGAGCAGGACGTTTCGAAATGCCGGTTGGCGCAGGAGCAATATGGGCTAGCCGCGGCAGCCTATCGTGGATACCTCGAGCGATATCCCAACAACCCGCAGGCGTACGAGCTGCGATACAACCTCGCCGACGCGCTTTATTGGTCTGAAAATTACGAAGAAGCAGCCAAAGAATACGCGGCCGTTCGCGACTCGAATCTTGACGACGCGCATCTTGCCGAATCGGCGCGGCGTGTCGTGGAGTCCATGAAGCGGATTGTCGATGCGGCGGTCGAACGGGGCGAGATTACAGTTCGGAACGAACCTCCGGCCGTGTCCGGTACTCCGCCCACGGTGCGGCCGACGGAGATGCCACAGCTTGTGCAAAGGCTTGCCCGGGCTCGCGAGATGTACATTGCGCGCGTGAGCGAAGAGCAGGATAGCGAGAATGTTCGCGAGGCGTACGATTACAACAACGCGCTTCTGCTCTACTGGTATGGCTACTGGCCCCAGGCGAAGAAGCGCTTTGAACGCATTTTTGATGAGCGCTGCACCGGTCGCTACGCGGATGAGACCGGCCGCGTCGCGTGGCTCAATCTGCGCGAGATGGCGGTGCGGCTGCAGAACAATGACGAGCTTGAGCGGCTGGCCGCCGAGCTTCAAAAGCGCAAATGTACGTTTAGTTCGGATGAGAACGCGGCTGCAGAGGTCGACTGTTCGCAGCCGGAGAATGCGGAACATCCCTTTTGCCTGGTGCAGGGAGACCTCAACGCGATCCAGTATCGGCGCGCGATCGAGGTGTACAAGAAGGCGGAGGGCGCGAGCGGTGATGAGCAGCGGCGCCTCTACGAGAGAGCGGCGACCATGTTGGTCAAAGCGGTCAACGAGAATCCGAATGACCCCCAGGCACCGGTTGCTCTCGAATGGGCGGCAACAGCATTAGAACGCACGAGTCGGTTCGAATCGGCGGCGACGCTATATCAAAGGATTGTGAACGAAGTGGGTCCGCGTCGTGCAGGAAGCGCTGAGGAGCAGGCTCGTCTCGATGCGATTTTGGCGAACGCGTACTTTCGCCTGGCGTTCAACGCGAACCGGTTTTTCGATTTCGATCGCGCGGTGGAGAACTACCGGGTGCTTGCCGATACCGACCGGTTTGAGAAATCGGGTGACGCCAAGGTGCAAGAGAAACGCGAAGATGCGTTGATCAATGCGGCGATTATTCTTGAGCGCTTGCAGCGTTATGACCAAGCGACGCGATATTATCGTCGGGCGTACAGCTCCGTTTCTGATCCTGCGATCAAGCGTCGAGCGCTCTATCGAATCGGCGAAATCGCTTACAAGCAAAAGAACTGGAGCCGCACTGTCCGTGAGATGAGAAACTTCATCAAGAAATACGGAGGCGATTCCTCGGCAGGCGAACTGGTGGTGTTGGCGCACTGGCGCATCGCGCAAGCGCGAAAAGCAGATCGGCAGGTCCGCGATTATCCGAAGGCCCTCGAAGCGGTGACCCAAGCGTTTAGCCGTTCAGGCCAAGCGGCGGGCTCCATTGCCGCTGAATACGCCGCGGAAGCGCGATTCCGGTTGGTGGATCCAGAAATCAAGAGCTTCGAGCGCTTTTCGATCAAACCGGGCCGTCCGGCGGACATGAAGGCCTACGTGCGTACGGTCACTTCCCAGATTGAATCCGGCGCGCGTCAGGCGCAGACACTGTCTGACGGGTACAGTCCCGTGCTCGCGTACCGGCGACCGACGTGGACGATCGCCTCCTTTGTTCGGCAGGGTCGAGTGTACGAGATTTTGGCGCGAGCAGTGCTCAACGCGCCGTTTGTGATGCCCGCCGATATGCAACGACAGCTTCGCAGGGTCGGCCCGGATGCGCGCGAAGACGTGCGCATTCAGGTGGAGGACCAGATTCGCCAAGTGCTCGATGAGCGAGTGCGGCCTATCGAATGTCTCGCCGTGGCGCGATACGCGCTTGCCGCGCGGGCGGCGCAAGCGGGAAGCATCGACGATGAGTATACCCGCGTAGCCATTGACCGGCTGCAGGCCTACGGCGACGAGCGCATCGCGGAGTGCATCGCCGAAGCGCAGCGAGCCGACTCCAGCTTCAAAGCTTATCGAGCGGGAGAGTTCACTCGCGCGCCGCGGGGCCAGGTCATGACGATTCGCCCTGGAACGGGAGCGCCGCCGCTAGCATCGGGGGGTCGTCGATGATGGTCGTTCGTGTAGAAGAGCGTCGCTGGCTCGTCTCCGTCATTGCATGTGCGCTAGCGCTGGGCTCAGCGTGTAAACGCGACGGTGGGGGAACGACTCCAGAAGGGTCCGCCTCCGCTGGAGGATCGGGCGGCGAAACAGCAGCGGGGGAAGACGGCGCCATCGAGGACCAGGATTGGGACGGCGACGGCAAACCAGATTCATCCCAACCTGGTGAAGAAGGCACGAGCCAGTGGGGGGCGACCCGGGCCGAGCAATGCCGACAAAACCCGCGTCCGGAAATGAAGTCCTCGGCGCAAGGGCCGTTTCGCGATGGTGTGCGAGCAGCCGGCGCGGGCGACGTTGCAGGCGCGCGTCGTTTATTTCAGCAAGCGCTGAGCGCTGACCCGAAAGCGTACCAAGCTGCATACAACCTGGGTGTTCTCGCCGATCGCTCGGGTCAAGAATCCAAGGCGATCGAGCAGTATCAAAACACGCTGCGCATTCAGTCTGATTATGCACCGGCCGCCAAAGGGATCGTCACCATTCATCTGCGGCGCGGCCAAGTTTCGCGAGCAGTTTCGTTTGTGGAACCCGTCGCGAGGAAACATGGGAACAATCTCGCGATACAAGCGCTTGCGGCCGAGGTGATGGTGCAGGCAGAGCGCTTCGACGATGCGTGGACGCTCGCGCGGAAGGCGCTCAAATGTGACGAGCGATACGTACCGGCCCTGATCGCGCTGGTGAAGGCGAGCCGCAAGCAAGGGCGAAAAGAACTAGCCGAGTCGATTCTCGACCAAGCGTTGGGGATGCAGGGAAACAACGCGGAGCTGCATTTTTTGAAGGGTATGATGTTGCGGGACGAGCCCGGCCGCTTGCGCGACTCGATGAAAGAGTTTCGACGCGCAGTTGAGCTCCGACCTTCCTACGCCGAGGCTCGGATGGCGCTGGGCGTGCAGCTCCTCGCAGGAGGAAATTACAACGAAGCGGTTGCCCAGTTCGAGGCGGCAGTGCGGCTGACCCCGACGGTGACCGCCGTGCACTTGAATCTCGCGGACGCGTATCGTGCAAATAAGCAGTGGGCGAAGGCCAAAGCCTCGTTCGATCGGGTATTGAGATCGAAGCCTGATTTGCCTCAAGCTCATTTCAATCTCGGGCTTATGTACCTCACCGCGAAAGGAGATTTTCCCGGTCTGGATGAGCTCGGAGCGCTTAAGAAAGCCGTGGAAGAGTTTACGAAGTATCGCAATGTGATGGGACCCCGGCTGCCTCGCGACGATCAGAGCGAAGAATATCTTCGTGATTTGAAGCGGCAGATCGAGCGTACCGAACGTCGCATCGAGCGAGACAAAGCGAGGAAGAAGCGTGCGGCGGAGCGCGGTGCGCGCGGGGAAGCAAGCCAGTGATGGGAAGCGCTATGCAAACATCAACATCCAGGATGCGGACAGTGTTCCTTGCCCTTTTGCTGATCTGCGGGCTTGCAGGATGGTTTTTGCCATCGACGAGTCATGCGCAAGGTCGTGGTCGCCGTTCCGGGCCGCGGGTCATTCAGCTAGAAGAAATTCGGATAGAAGGCCGCGTGCAAAAGCCCAATGCCTTCTACATTCTGAACCGCTCGAATCTTGGATACGAAGTGTTGGATCTACGAACCAGCTTTCTACGAGAAATCGTGCGGAGTGTACAACGCCCTCCTTTTTGAGCGGGTCTGGCCGTCCGTTTGTTTGAGTGTTTGGCGCTGTTTTGTCTGAGGGTTTGGCACCCAAACCCTCTCGTCGGGGTACGCCCCCGCCGATTCACCCAAGCTCCCCCGCCAGGAAGCACGTGACCTGGTTGCGTGAGGGTGAACTGCGGGGTCTCCGCCGCTTTGCGTCGGGGCGGCCGCGGAAGCGGCCGGAGTCGGGAGGGGGACCCGAGCGGGTCGTACCCGGAGGGTTTGCCTCAAACCCTCCAGAGAACACAGCTCCCCCTCCAGGATGCACGCGATCTGGTTGTCTAGTGGGTGAACTGCGGTGGTCAGTTCGCACAATCACCGCAACGAACGTGCAACGCGTAACCGGGGCCCCGTCGCGGAGCGATGGGGCGGCCGCGAACGCGGCCGGCGTCGGGAGGGGGGCCCCGCGGAATCGTATTCCGCGGGGGGAGGGGCTGCGGCCAGCCCCTCCAGAAATGAGCGCACTATGACGGCGATTCACGTTGCGCAGATTGTGCTCGGGGGAGCCGCGGCGTTTGTTGTGGCGGCTCGGGTTCGTGCGCTTGGTTTTCAGGCGCCGCTCGGTGATTCGCGTTCCTCAAGAAGCTCGGACTATGTGGGCGCTGTTCGCGCCGCGCACCGACAGGGAGACGAGTCGCGATTGCGGTTCTTACTACGGTCGGGGCAGGCCGCGTGGAGTTCACGTGTTTTGTCGGCGATCTGCTTCGGTGGCGCTGGAAATGCAGATGAAGAGAGGGCGCTCGACGATGTGGTCCACGAACTTCGGTATGAGGCACGTCGAGGACTGTGGGTGTTGCGCGGTTTCGCCCGAATCGGCACGCTGACGGCGCTTCTTGGCGCGCTTTGGGAGGTACTCACGGTATCGACCAAAAAGCAGAGCATTCTCGGCTTGAAGGCAGGGTTTGTGGAAACGGTCGCGATCGAAAACGCAAGCTTGGCGCTCGCTATGGGGATTTCGATTACCGGATTTTGCTGGGCGTGCGCGCATATCTTGCAGCGCCAGGCGACGCAGCTGCTCGACGAAGTGTTGCGGATGGAGGAAGTACGTGGGCTGGAGTGAAGGGCCGCCCAGACCGCATCGCGCACCATGGGATGGACCAACACATGCTCCTGATGGTACGTTACGCCGAAACGATCGAAGTCGTTGGGGAACTTTTCCGTGGTACCGGACTCTTATACTTAGTCAGTGAGGGGAACGCGGCAGGATGAACCAGACACAGGGGCAAAAGGGTCGAGGGTCAAAGCCGGGTGCGATGACCATGGCGATGCAGGCAGTTTCCAAGCCTGCAGGGCCGAAGGTATTGCGAATCGGCATTATTCAAAGCGGCAAGATCGTCGAAGAACGCATTATTCGGCGTAGAGAGACCGTGTCGGTCGGCACATCAGAAAAGAACCATTTCATCCTGCACACCGAGGGGCTGCCTTCGCGTTTCGATCTCTTTCAGGTCGTCGGGTCGGATTACATTCTGAATTTCACAGACCAGATGACAGGTCGCGTAGGACTCCCCGGCGGCGTCCAGCAGCTAGACCAGCTGCGCAGCGGAGGCGGCGCACGCAATGCGGGTTCTCACTTTCAGGTGAAGCTTAGCGACACGTCGCGCGGCAAGATCGTCATCGGCGGCATCACGCTGCTTTTTCAGTTTGTGACTCCGCCTCCGGTCACGCCGCGCCCGCAGCTGCCGGCAGCCGCCCGCGGCGGTTTCGTCAAAGGAATCGACTGGCTCTTCACAGCATTTGTCGTGTTTTCCTACATGACGTTTTTCGGATTCGTGATTTATCTCGAAAATGCGGATTGGGAGATTCAGCAAGGGATCGCACAAGTTCCAGAAAGCATGGCTCGACTGATTTTCGAAGAGCCGGTTCCACCTCCCGATGAGCCCGAACCCACCGACGAACCAACCGAGGAAGATGCTTCCGAGGAAGCGACCGAGGAGTCGAAGCCGACGCCAACAAAACGCGCCCCCAGCAAAGCCTCGGGTGGAGATAAGAACAACGCAGAAGACCCCGCAACGAACGCGGAAGCCAGAGCGCGAATCGCCCAAGAAGCTGCGGCCCAAGCTGAGGCTATGATTCTGGGCGCGTTGGGCGAGGGAGGCGCTCTTTCGGACGTACTCGCCGGGGGCGCGGTGACCGGCAACGCTGAGGATGTGTTGGCGCAGGCATCGGGTGTGGGCGTGGCTCAAGGTCGATCCGGGGGAGCCTTGCGCACGCGATCTGGAGGCGGCGGCAGCGGCCAGCAGGGTGGCCTCGGAGGATTGCGCGCGTCGAAAGGTGCGGGTCGAGCGGCCGGCGAGGGTGGCGAAGTCGTGGAGCGCAGGATTCGCGGAAATATCAAGCTTGAGTCAGGTGGCGATATCGGCGGATCGGGCGATTTTGATAGCGCGCTGGTGGTCCGGCAGATCCGCAAGCGGATTCGTGCGATTCAGCGGTGTTATGAAACCGAGCTTCGCAAAAATCCAAGTCTCGCAGGTAAGGTAACGGTTCAGTTCACGATTCAGGAGCGAGGAAACGTAACCGGAGCGAGGGCGACGCAAAACACCACCGGAAGCGCTGCGGTGGCCTCCTGCGTGACCCGAACAGTCGGTCGTTTTCGTTTCAATCCCGGCCCTGACGGGGGAAGCGTAAGCTTCAGTTACCCGTTCGTGTTCGCGCCACAAAACTGATTTCGCGACGATCGATCGCGGAAGTTCTCGCTGTACGGTCTTGCCAGGTTCCCGCCACAGTTGGGTATCAATCGTTTTACGTTTGGTAGCTTAGTGTGGGTTTTTGCGGGCGATGTGCGCTGCCGACAAAGCGCGGGCAGGCTTCGACGGGCCAGCAAACTTCCCCGGTGGTGCTGAATGCCTGCGCGGTGGTACGCAACTGATCCTTTGAATCGCTGTTAATGTTGACGTTTTTGTACTGGTCGTGGTCTACCCTGTGCGTTGACAGGTAGGTCCGGCTCGGTATACTCCTGCCCACTCTGACGAGGTTCTGCCATGAACAGACGCACGCGCGTCACAATCACGATTTCCGCGATATGCTTGGGTGCCTGGACGCCATTTGCGTTCGGTGTATTCGGCGAAGCATCGGCGCAGGACGGCGTAGCCGGAACCGAAGGCACAGCCGGCGTTGATGCGTCGACCGACGAAGAAGCAGAAGTCGACGTTCGCAAACGTGCAGACCTAAGCTCGGACGAGCAGCTTCAGGAAGCGGAGTCGATTGTCCGTCGTGGGGCGCAGATCAGTCGTCGGGTGGCGGCGATGCTCGATCAGTCGCGCCGAGAGCGAGACATTATTCGCGTGACTTGCCTTGACGATAAGCTTACTCAGGTGAACGCAAACCTCCGGACATCTGAGCAACGGGTCAAGTCGCTCCGCGATGCGTCTGCGGCGAATGATGCGAATCGACGCAAACATGAGTACACCGTGATCACGGTTCTTGGACAAAAGTTCAACGTGCTAGAGCAGGAAGCGAACCAGTGCGTTGGCCAGGATTTATTTGACACCGGGGCGACGCGGGTCACAACCGACATTGACCCAGACACGCCCAACGAAGATCCCTCCACGACGCCAGAGCCGCCGCCGCCGCCTGTCCCGTTTATTCCGCCGCCCGCCAGTCCAGCTGTTTGACGAAAACGCCGACTCCGAGCTTATCGGAAGTACGATCAACTGAAATCGGGTCTACGTAGGCCCCTCTTGGGAAACTTATTAGTACATGACTTCAGGCGCCTTGGGTCATCGTAGCCTCGCTTACCACGGGCTTTTGTTTGCCACGACCTTGTTGCTCGCTCTCGCTGGCACGGCGTCATGGGGTTCTGGTAAGGCGGGCGCTCAAGCGTGGCTCCAAGATCGCGCTCGCGCCGAGGGTCCTGGTTTTCGTTTGGGTCGTCTCGAGTTGCATCCCGGAATCGGTGCAGAAGCGGGCTACGATTCAAACGTCTTTTTGTCTGATCAAAACGAAGTCGGCAGCGCGATTCTCCGCATCACTCCGCACCTCGACCTTGCGACACTTGGTCCCCAACGAACCGACGACTTGGTGGAAGGCGATGAACAGCCGGTGCTCCCCAAGGTTGAGTTCCGAACCGGCGTTTCGGCCTCGCTTTATTACTTCTTTGACGACGCGCCTCAGAGCAACGTCGGCGTCGATGCGAATATGCGGCTCACGATCATGCCGGAGCGGCCGGTATCGTTCACCATATTCGATACCTACTCTCGAAACATTCGCCCGTTCACGGAAGAAGGCGGCGGAAACGACTTTGCCCGAAACCAAAACGACGTCGGCGGCATGTTTACGTTTTCGTCGCGCGGCGGCGTGTTGACTGCCCGGGCAGGGTACACGCTCCGTGCTGACCTCTTCGAGAGCAACTCGTTCGACTACGCCAACAGTCTCACCCATCGCGGGGAGACAGGGATTACCTGGAGATTCCTGCCCCAGACGGCTCTCATTCACGATACGAGGGTCGACTATACGGACTACACCAGCAGTGCACCTTCCTCGCTTTTGCTGGGAGACAACACCCGCTTGCGATCGCGGGTGGGTGTCAATGGCGCACTGACTAAGAAGATTTCGTTTCTTGCCGCGGCGGGTTACGGCGCCGTGTTCATCTCGGATGATGCATTTCGCGAGACAGACACCGTCGTGGCTCAAGGAGAGCTTCGCGTTCGTTTCCGGCCAGACTTGCGCTGGGCGTTGGGGTACGACCGTGACATCGCCGGTTCCTTCGTAGGAAGTTTTTTCGTTCGAGATCGCGGATACACAAACTTGAATCTGCTCCTTGGAGGAGCATTTCTCCTCGGGGTGGAGGGCTCTGTATCCTACCTCGATTTCGGTTCTGCGCTTGAACCGGACGGCACCGCGCTTGGCGTAGGCGACACGACCGAACGTACCGATATCGTTGTGCGCGCGTCTTTGTTCGCGGAATATCGCTTCACCGATTGGCTCGCGATCAATGGGACTTTTGGGTACACCGCGGATTTCACGGACTTCGAGTTCACCCGCGTTGCGGCCACCACGACGTTCCCGGACCCGGCCGACTTCCAGAAGTTTGAGGCTTGGTTTGGCGTTCGAGCATTCTACTAGGCCAATCTGGATTCTCCCGATTCTGGCGACGTTTGCGGTCGCGTGTGGGGCGCGGTCGCCGGCGCCGGTGCCTCCGCCTCCGCTCAATGACACGACGCTGGGGTCGGGGGATGTGTTTCAAGTTCGTGTGTTCGGCGAGAAAGAGCTTTCTAACTCGTACCGCGTGGCTGAGGACGGGACGATTGACTTCCCGCTGATCGGCGCCGTTGAAGTCGCCGGCCTGGAGCCGCCCGCCGTGGCGAGCGTGATTTCCAATCGATTGCGCACCGCGGGCATATTGCGCGCGCCGCAAGTGTCTGTACTCGTCGAGGAATACAACTCAAAACGGATCAGTGTGTTGGGTGCGGTGTCCAAACCGGGGACCTTCCCCATGTCCGCGGGAATGACGGTGGTTCAAGCCATAAGCCTTGCGGGAGGATTCACCCCGCTCGCCAACCAAGACGACACCGTGGTCACGAGGCGGCTCAACGGAGAGCTTCGTCGCTTTCGGGTTCCGGTCGAAAAGATCTCAGAGGGACGCTCGAGTGACTTTCCCGTGCGCGCTGGAGATATCGTGTACGTTCCGGAGCGGATATTCTAAGTGACTGATGGGGCGCCAGAGTCGACCCGCGGAGAAGCGGTTCGGCAGCATTTCCTGCAGCCCGATCCGTATCTTTCGGGTCGGTTCAACATCGCTCTCCGCGCAGAGATCATCGCAGAGTTTGTCGGTGAACGGTCTGGATTGTCGGTGTTGGATATCGGATGCGGTGATGGCTCCCTTTCGCGGCAGTTCCTAGAAGCCGGAAGCCACGTGACCCATCTCGACTTATCGAGCGAGATGCTCAGGCGAGCCAAGATGAACGTCTCGTCGGACGCCTCCGAGCGCGCTCAGTTTGTTGAAGGGAGCTTTCTCGACCGCAGTCTTACGGAACAACTTTCTCGGAAACGTTTTGACCTTGTGCTCTGCGTCGGCGTCCTCGCCCACGTCGGAGATCTCGAAACGGCGGCCGCACGCCTCGCCGAGCTTACCGAGGCTGGTGGTCGCGTCATCGTTCAGTTTAGCGACTACCAACAGCCGTCCTATTGGCCCACTCTGGCATACCAGTTCTTGCGCAATCGAGTTCGAAATCCGTACGGGTACGAGCTTCGGCCGACTCCAGCGCGGAGAGTGAACAACGCGCTCTCGGCACAAGGGCTCAGGGTTCAAGCAGAACGTCGCTACTGGACGCCGCTCCCGGTTGTTCGACGATTCGTACCCGACGCGCGCCTTGACGCGTTCCAGCGCTTTACCCTTGAACATACGCTTCTCTCCCGATTCGGCTCGGAAGTCATGTGGCTGATGACGCGGTAACGATATTCGAAACGTGGTGAGTGCGGTTCGCACGAACAGCTCGGCTGTGGTCGAAAGTCCTCATAGGGAGTTCGGAACATCCGAGAATTCTGAATATTTTCGTGCGACGACACGTAATGAACGGGCCGGAATGGCGGGCATATTTATTGCTCCCATACTAATGGTGAGCATGGTGAGCATGGTGCGAAGAGGAGTGTTTTGGGGTCGGCGTTTCGGCCCGTGGGGTGTCGCTGCAGCTGCGGCAATGACCGTTGCGTCGTCGGCATCCGCGCAGTTCCGAGACGCCGGAATTCCTAACCGAACGACAGATGCTGGGTTCGAGTTTGATCCCTCGCGCGCAGTAGAAGTCGAAGACGGAATACGCATCAACGGCTGGTTTGACGCGCACGGCGGAATCGATCGCACTGAAGGGCGTTCGGAAAATCCCGAACAAATCGCACATGTATTGCGTATCGACCTTCAGTCTCGCGGGCTCAAGTTTTTATCGACGTCTTCGAACGAAGATTTTGATGGGGAAACGACCAGCCAGACCACTGCAGATTTTCTCAATCGACAGAACCTGCAGGCCGCGATCAACGCAAACCCCTACGATCCGTGTTGTTCGTTCGGTATGGAGCGCGAAGGAAAAAACCTGGAAGGCTTGGCGATTTCTCGGGGAGTGCTCGTGTCGGACGTCGCCGAATCAGCCTCTGCACCCGGAGGAGTTTCGCTCTTGATTTCTTCGGATAATCAGGCGCGCATCGAGAACGCGGAAGAGATTTCTGATGTGAGCAACGTGTGGACAGCCGTGTCGGGAGGGCCGCTCTTGCTCAAAGAAGGCGAGATCAAAGTAGAGGAGGGTGGAGGCCGCGAAGCGCGCTCTGCGGTCGGTCTATCCAGCGATCAACGCTACCTATTCATGATGGTCATTGAGCGAAGCAATGACAGTGACGGGGCCAGCGACTATGAAACGGCGCGTTGGCTTCAGCGCTTCGGTGCTTCTGAAGGGCTGGCACTCGACAGCGGGGATTCCAGCACGTTGGTGATGGAGCACGAACACGGGGGATCTGACGTTCTCAATTCGCTCACCAGCCAAGAGCGCAGCCATGGAAACAATCTCGGCGTGTTCGAGGGATCTGAAACCGCCAGCGCTTTCGACCCCTTTCAGAATCCTGCATCGTCCACGTTCCCAACCACCACGACAAGCCGGGGTGGGACGACTTCGGGCTGCTCTATTTCGGGTCCTTGGACAGCCGGGGGAGCAAGCGCGCTCGTGATCGCGCTCGTTCCCCTAGTCGCGTTCATGCGGCGACGGTTCGCAGCGCGTCGACCACTCGATTGATTTGCTCTTCAGTCATGCCGGGATAGAGAGGCAAAGAGAGCAGCTCGGACGAAATCGCTTCCGTGACCGGCAAGTCGCCTTCTTGATGGCCCCATCTTTCTCGATAAAAAGACATCAAATGCATGGGCTGAAAGTGGACCGAGTAGGCGATGTTTCGTGCCCGGAAATGTTCCATGACGCGTTCACGGTCCGGCGCGCCTCGGCTAGAGTCAAGGCGTACTGCGACGAGGTGATGCGCGGGGGTATCTTCGGGGTGCGCGGTCGCCTGAAAGCGAACGAAGGCGACGTCGGATAGCGCCTCGCGGTACTGAGCTGCGATCTTTGCTCGAGCTTCGATAAAGCTATCGAGTTTTTGAAGCTGCACCAGGCCGAGGGCGGCGTTGATGTCGGTGGTGTTGTATTTGAAACCGGCTGTGACGACGTCGTAGCGCCAGGTGCCGGTATTCGTATAGCGGCGCCATGCGTCTTTGGACATTCCATGGAGACGCATGCGATGAACAGCGTCGGCAACTTCTTGAGAGCGGGTGGTGAGCATTCCTCCTTCACCGGTCGTCATGTTCTTGTTGGCGTAAAAGCTGAACGCTGCCGCGTCCGCGTCTGCGCCGATGGGGCGCCCTCGGTAACGAGCTCCCGCGGCGTGCGCCGCATCCTCGATCAGAGCGATACCGCGGCGCGTGCATAGCTCGCGAATCGGCGCGAGATCACACGGCAATCCCGCGTAGTGCACCGCGATGACCGCGCGCGTGCGCTCGGTGAGCCGGGGCTCGATGGTCGCGGCGGTGATGTTCCACGTTTCGGGGTCGATTTCTGCGAATACTGGCTTGGCGCCCACGTGGCAGATGACATTCGCTGTGGCGGCGAACGTGAGCGACGAGGTCACGACTTCGTCTTCCGAGCCTACGCCGAGCGCGAGCAAGGCGAGATGAAGACCGGCCGTGCATGAGTTGAGGGCTTTGGCGTGCTCTGCGCCGCAGTAGCGCTGAAACGCCTGTTCGAATTCGGCGGTGCGTGGCCCCATCGTCACCCATCCGCTCCGCAACGTGGCCACGACGGCCTCGATCTCCTGGTCGTCGATGCTTGGCTTGAAAAAGGGGATCGGAGGCGGAGAATCAGGCATGCGGCAAACCCTTACGTGCGAGTAATCGGTCATACACCGCGGCGGTCTTTTCCGCCGCGCGCCGAACATCAAAGAGCGACTGCGCGCGTGCACCCGCGGCTGCACCGAGCCGCGTTCGGAGGTCAGAATCGGACGCAAGAAGGCACATCGCCCGGGTCAGAGCGTGATGATCGGAGGGGGGCACGATCAACCCGGTCTCGTCGCGAGCGACCACTTCGCGGCAGCCACGAACATCGGTGGTGATCGCGGGTTTGTTCATCGCGGCAGCTTCCATAAGCACGCGGGGCCAACCTTCGGTGGCGTTTTTGTCGCTTGCGAGAACCACCACGTCGGCTGCGGCGTACAGGTTCGGCATGTCATTTCTCCGTCCAAGCCATCGCACATGCGGGTCGCCCGGCGTCTCGCCATTTGATTGGGTGACCGCATCGCGCTTTTCACGATCCGCTTCTCCGACGAGCGCCAGTTTGATTCGCGGGTCGGTGCGCGACGCAGACCGAGCGGCTTCGAGTACGTCGAACACGCCCTTTGCACGCACCAGCCGTCCCGCCGCGAGGAACAATACATCGGAATCTTGAAGTCCGAGTTCATGGCGTATGGTGCGCCGCTCCGCTGCGCGGTTCGGCGAGAAGCGATCGAGATCGATTCCATTGCCTACGAGCGTTACTTTGTCCGGAGAGACGGCTCCGGATCGAATGATCGTATTCGCGTCTTCTCGCGATTGCGCGAGCACCGCGTCGACCCGGATGCTGGCGATACGCTCGAGTGAGCTATGAAGCGCGCGCTGCGGTTCCTTGGTTTCGAGCGAATACGCGAGGCCGTGCATGGTGTGCACGATAATCGGCGTTTGCGCGATGGCGGCAAGCACGCGACCCATCAACCCGACTTTGGTGGCGTGGGTATGAACGATATGGAATCGATGCTGCCGAAAATGTTGAAGCAACTCCGCGGCGCCCACACAGTCTATGTCGAGCCGAGCGCCGCGAGTGATCCGGTGAGGAAGCCATGCTGCGCCATCGGGGGAGGGCTGCTCCGCGCGAGGGCCGCGCGGCGTTATGTTCCATACCGACCATCCTCGACGGACCAGCGGCTGGTTGTAGGGAACTCCCCAAGGGATGCCGAGGTCGGAAGACCAAGCGTGGGCGAGGCGGACGGAGGTCATGGGTGATGCTCCGCGGTAGGCAAGAGGGCTCTCAGGGCCAGCACGGAGTTGATGGGGACAAAACCACATCGCGCGTAGAGCCGCAATGCGGCGTCGTTGCGCAGCTGGGTGCCGACTTCGACAAACGCGGCTCCCGCGCTTCGGCACCAATCGACGGTGGTGCGGATCAACCCTCGCCCGATGCCCTGGCCGCGTGCTTGCTCGGCGACGCCAACCAGCCATATCTTGGCGACGAGACGATTGAAATGTCGCTCGGCTCCGCGATTCAGACGAACGGTCATGAAGCCCATCACGTCCGAGCCGCAGCTCGCGACGAACACTGCGTCGTCCAATCCCCGGCAGGAGTTTTCGATCCACGCCGCATAGGCAGCGTCGGCACGCGAGGCGTCGATGCTCGGGTCGGCGTGCAGGCGGTCGGTGCGGTATGCAGTTTTGGCGATGTCTCGGAGCGCGGGAATGTCGGTGTCTTGCCACGGTCGGTAGTCGACGCCGGTTGCACCCGCGGTTTCTCGGTCGTCCGTTGTGGGGTTCGTATGGTTCGCGAGGGGGAGCGTCCAATGCTGCACCGCATCGAGGGTGACGAAACCTTTGCGCTCGAGCAGGTGCAGAAGGGCGATCTCTTCCATGTCGATGCGGATGGTGATGTGCGTGAGCTCGCGGGCTTTCAGACGATCGAGCGCCCGCGCGAGCAACGCTTCTCGGAACACGTCGGCGTGGGGGCTCGATTCGTCGACCATCAGCGGTCCCACGAAGCCCGCGCGAATGCCGAGCGCTTCTGATTCCCAATCGCGCGGGCCAAGGATCACAAACCCTTCTGACTCGTTGGCGCTCGATGTCGCGCGGATGGAAAAGGCTTCTACGCCCTCTGCGCGCAGTTGATGCAGAGCGACTTCTTGGTGGTAGGCGACCGTCGCGTCCAGCGGTAGCTCGGGATAGTAGTGGAAGGCGCGCCCGCGATGCTGGGCGATGATTCCGGGCACGATCGCTCTCTTTGCGCTCTCGCCGCCGTCAATCGGCTCGATGATCATCAAGTAGATCTCCAATGATCGAATCAAACCGAAAAGGGCGAATGCCCAAAGGAAGGCAGAGGGTTGCAATCACGATTTTCAGATCCAGGGCCAAGCTCCATGCGTCGACGTACCGCAAATCGATCTGAATTCTCGTTTTCCAGGGAATACGGTTGCGGCCGAGTACCGCTGCGAGGCTCGTGATTCCGGGAGGGACGCAGAGCTTTCGGCGCTCCTCCCAAGTGTACATGGATTCGTGTTCCACCATATCGGGGCGCGGCCCGACGAGGCTCATTTCTCCGCGAAGCACGTTGAGCAACTGGGGAAGCTCATCGAGCCCGCCGCGAAGCAAAGCGCCTAGCTTCGTGATGCGTGCGTCCCGTTTTCCGATAAACGTCGAGCCGTCCGCGTTGAACTGCACCGGGGCGTGTTCGACCATGGTGCGAAACTTGTAGACGTCGAAATGTGCTCCGTTTTGTCCGACGCGCTTTTGGCGATAAAGCGCGCCTCCGGGGCTCTCCAAACGAATGGCCGCCGCGACCAGCGCGCCAAAGGGAGCTCCGCAAGCGATCGTCACTGCTGCTGCGCTGCGATCGATGGCTCGCTTGAGTGAGAATTGTCGCGGTTTACGTTGTTCAGGAGCTCGCGCGTCGGCCCGGATGTCTCGGTCAGGCGTGCCCGCCACGGCAGCGTGGGCGTTCATCGTACAATCTCCCGAACCACCACGAAGGGCTCGGCGTACGCGCAGGCGGCCCACTGGCCCCAATAGGCGGCGCGAGTTTTGAGCGCTTCGAGCGATCGAGGATGGGGAGCAGGTCGTAGCTCCGACGTGTAGCAAGCCATCGCTTCCAGTTTCCGCTCTAGCGTGCGTTCGATATCGACAAAGCGCGTGGGCACAAACTGCAGCGATTCAGCGGGGATTCCCCACTCGGTTGAGGACGGCGTCTCGTACGCGTAGAGCGCGTTTGGCGCGTGCGGGTTCGGAGGCCTACAGGCCACTGCGGACGCGTTCGATACGATTCCATGATCACTGTTGATATCGCCCCAATGGTGCGTGTACGCCACGTCGGGCTGAATTTCTCGAAGCTGCGCTTCAATCGCCTGGACGATGTCGATGAGCGGAACGGTTTCGAGCTTCTGATCGGGAAGCCCCAGAAACCGCACGTTGGAAATACCGAGAACGCTTGCGGCCTTGTGGCAGGCTTGCTCGAGTTCGGACTTTGCGGAATCAGCATACCGCGACGAAGCGCCTTCCGACGCGATCACGACTGAGACGTCGTCTCCGCGATCGACGTGTCGGGCGACGGTTCCCCCAAGCCCGAGCAGCTCATCGTCGGGGTGGGCGGAGATGACGAGGACGCGTCTGTGCGGAGGGGTGCTGGTTGCTTCATTCATAGGATGGTTGTCGCGGTTCGTGGATGGATCCGATTTGTGGTCAATCAGGTCTTTGTGAATCGATGAGGTGACGCGCGTCGCGGCCGAGAAATGCCCATGCGTCGAGCGCGCTGAGTCCGCCTCGTTGGTCTTCGGGGAGCTCCTTGTCGCCCCGGTAGCTGGGAATCGAGAAGTTCTGTACCTCGATTGCGATGTCCGCCTTTGCGAACGACTCTTGGTCGAGATAGGTCGCGCCAGTCCGCCCGGCAATGTAGCGCGAGGCGCGGAACTGGCGGCAAATCTCGAGAACGAGGTCCCCCTTGGTAGCGGTGAGTTCGAGGGTCGATGAGCGCACGACCTTGCCGGGATGGACGCCGAACGCGTCGAGGAGCATGTCCACGCTTGCACAACCAACATCGACCAGTCGATCGTAGTCCGAGGTGTAGAAACGATCGACGGCTTCTCGCATGGCATCGAACCCTGGCGCCCGACCGTAGGCCGCGACGATCGACTTGAAGTGCTTCTTCTTCCAGCGTTGATCCACAATGCGCACTTCGTCGATTTGCTGCGGAAACGCGTGCACGTAGGGGATGGTGAGCCAAAAGGGGCCGTTTGAACCGGAAATGCGGGCTCGGTGTTGCAAACTGGAACGGTCGAACTGAACGTGATCGAGCAGTACCAGCACGTCTGCGCGTTGCGCCTTGTCGAGAAAGCCGAGCCACGGAAAGTATTCGGGCTGATGAATCACAACCGTACTCATGGGTAGGTGGCCTTTGTCATGGCTGCACCGGGGCCATTGGCTGCACCGTGGACATCATGGCTGCACCGGGCTCAGTGCGCCGAGCACCACACGAAGCGATTGCACCACCTGCTCGGCATCCTGCAGGGTCATGGCGGCATGCATGGGAAGCGTGATTTGCCTCGGAAGGATCGATTCCGCAACCGGAAGCGCGGCCGCCCAGGTGGCGCCCGAGGAGGTGGCACCCGAGGAGGTGGCACCCGAGGAGGTGGCGCCCGAGGAGCTGTCGCGCGCTTGCGCGTCGCGCTGGAACACGGGCATTTGATGACACGGCGGGCTGTAGAGCGCGCCGATCTCGATCTGGTGCTCTCTAGCCATGGCCTGCCGGAGCGTGTGTCGATCCACGCCTTCGGGAATCAGTACGGGATACTTGTAGTAGGCGGGGGCGGCATCGGTGCGTGGCGAGGGAAGGGTGATTGCGCCGCGGTCCGGGGGACTGTCCTCGAGCAACTCGTCGTAGCGCGCCGCGATTGCCCTGCGTACGGAAAGAAACTCGTCGAGCCGTCGAAACTGGTTGAGCGCCACCACGGAGCGCACTTCATCGAGCACCCAGTCGTTCCCTGGTCGTTCGATATGTTCGAGCGACGCGCCTTGTCCGTGGTGGCGAAGCGAGCGAGCGTAGTCTGCGAGTTCGTCGTCGTCGGTGGTAAGCATTCCGCCCACCCCGCAGGTGAGTATCTTGGTGGGATAGAATGAAAAACACCCTGCGTAGCCGAGGCTTCCCGCTTCCTTGTCGGAAGGGCCTGTCCCATCCGCACGGGAGACGTTGAGCGTTGCGCCATGGGCGTGCGCGCAATCCTCGACGATCGGAATCGAGCGTTTGCGGCATGCTTCGGTGAGCGCGTCGAGCCCTTTCGGAATGAAGCCGGCCACGTGCACCACAACGACGGCGGCGGTGCGGTCGCTCAAGCGCGCGATGGCGTCTTCCGCGTCGATTCCGTAGTCGTCTTGGTTCATGTCGGCGAAGATCGGAGTCCCGCCCGCGAATCGAACCGCGTTCGCGGTGGCGACGAACGTATTGGTGGGGACGATCACTTCTCGCCCCGCCACGTTGAGGAATCGGAATACGATCTCCAGCGCGGCGGTGCAGCTGGTCAGTGAAATCGCATGCTTCGTGCCGACACGTGCGGCAAACGCTGCCTCGAGCTCCCTCGACTGCGGACCCAGAATCAAGCGACCGCCGCGCAATACGTCCCCAATCGCAGCGGTGATGGTGCGAATGTCTTCTTCGACGAAGTGCGGGCGGGCCGCGGAAATTGTTCGTTTGGATGCCGGCGTGCGTTCGGGGGGGCTCGTCATGGTGTCTTGCTCGTGTGTTGCATCATCTGAACGAGTTCGTTCATCCCGTGCTCGAGAGACACCGAAGGTTGCCATTCGAGGGCGGCCTCTGTGAGCTGTATATCGAGACTGCGGGTCGGCCAGGTTTTTCCGGGCGGCGCTTCTTGTCGGACGATTGTGGGCTGCGATCCAAGGCGCGCTCCCGATTCCTTCGCGGCCGCGGCAAGCTCCGCGATGGTGTATGTTTGACCGCTTCCGATATTGAGGGCGGGAGGGAGCGGTTCGCGATCGAGCGCGCGCTCAAACGCTCGGGTTACATCGTCCACATGCACGAGGTCGAGGCGCTGTTGCCCGTCGCCGTACATGGTGATGTCCCCGCCGCTCGCAGCGGCGCGCGCGAAACGCTCGGCGACGCCCTGAATACCCAAGTCGACCCCGATGCCTGCGCCATACACATTGGCCATCCGGAGGGCGGTGCCCCCGCCCCATGCCGACCACGCATGTTCGGCGGAGTCTTTAAGGGTGCCGTATAGGTCGTCTGGTTCGGTGGCGTCGGTTTCTTTGAATGGGCGGTCGATACCCGTCCGAAACGTGCCATAGACCGCGATGGTGGACGCCATCAGCATGCGCCCCGCTCCGCGTTGTCGTGCGATGTCGATCAGCCGAAGGGTGCTTCGAACGATGTCTCGCGCTGCGCGTTCAGGCTCCTGTTGGCAGCGGGCCGCGCCGCCTCCGCCGGCTAGGTGAATTAGCGCATCGCCGGGCTGAAGAACCTCGCCGGCATGCAGCGTGTCCGCGAAATGCGCCTCTACACCCTGCGGGAGTTCCACCGCGGCGCGCGGCTTTCGACCGACGCCTACGACCGGCCGAGAGGGGGCCAGGCGAGACAGCAGCGCGAGGCCGATGTAGCCGAACGCGCCGGTCACAACCACGCGCGACTTGTTCGGCGGAGGTTTTCCAGGGGGACCGACCATCGACGGAGACGGTAGTGACCGGGTTCCGAGGGGTCAAGCCACGGTCGGGTCTCTTCTTGAGCAACTCGGATAAGTCGAGAATTACCGGGTTTCCTGAGGGTTGCGAGATCTCTCGACGGGGGGTAACACGCGCCAACCCACCGACTATGCAACCCACCGACTATGCAACCCAGCGACCTCGTAGACGCCGAGCGAGTAGGTTCCGAGCACACAAGACCCGAGCGACGAAGCCCTAGGCGTCGCACTCACCTCTCGATCGCAGCGACTCTGCTCGCGTGTTGCGGCGCGATGCTCACGACTTCGTTTGTCGTCAACCTCGTGCTCCCCGAGCCTACGCCGCGTCAGTCGCTCAAAACGGGGCGGCTCCTCGCGAAAATCGAATATTGGCGGGCGCACGCGGCGGAGTACGAAGTGGTCGCGATCGGAGCCAGTACGGTGCAGTCGCATCTGCATCCCGCGGTCATCGAACAGCGTTTGCGCGCGGCCGGGCTGGAGTACCGGGTGTTCAACTTCGGGGTGTGCTGGATGAATCTGCTCGAGGTCGAATACCTGCTCGACCTGATGGAGCCTGCCACCCGTCTGCGCGTGGTGATTCTTGAGCCCTATGTGGGGCATGTTCAGTTTTTCAAGAACATCGACAGCCGTCGCATCGCGCGCATGCACGATGCCGCCGGAACGCTCGACATCATTCGTTACGGATGGAACGCGCGCGAACCGTGGCACATCAAGGGCTACAGCACCGCGATGCATGTGCTCGCGGGTGGGTATTCCGCGTTGCACGTGGGGCGCCTCGCGGATGCGCTGTTTCCTTTGGCGCCGGGCGCTGTCGATCCGATGGTGGAACGGCTGTCGATGCTCGAGGCGGGCGGCTACGACCACGACCAGAGCAAGCCCGATCCAACATTGTTGGCTGAGGTAACCGCCAACTGGGAGAAATACGCGGCAGGAGTCGAGCGGGCGCGAGCCGGGGACCTCGACGACCTTCGTTTGACCCAGAGTCAGGTCGCGCGGCTCGGCCAACTGGTGGCGCGGATTCGTCAACTGGGCGCGACTCCGATGTTCTACGTGACCCCCAACATCAACCCGAATCTGTTCATGATGCAGTACCATCACGCGGCAGCGAACTCGGTGCGTGAGCATTTTCCTGACGTACCTCTGCTCGACTATTCAGCCGCCCGCGGCCCGTCCGAGCTCTACCAGCAGGCCTTGTGGGTCGATCGCGGTCATCTGGGAGGTCGCGGCGCCGCGCTCCTTTCCGAGCACGTCGGTCGAGACCTAGTGGCTGCATTGAAACGAGCGGCCGCGTTGAAACAGGTGGCCGCGTTGAAACAGGTGGCCGCGCTGAAACAGGAGGCGGCATGGAAACGCGTGGCCCCGTTGGAACAGCCGCACGAGCGGCACAGCCCGAGCGCGGAGTAACCAGTGCTCTTTTCGGAACCGCGGTTTTTCGTCTTCTTTTTTGTCGTTCTGGGGGTCTACTGGAGCTTGCGTTCCAATCGCTGGCGCAAGCGCTTCTTGCTTGTCGCGAGCTACGTCTTCTACGGGGCATGGGATTATCGATTTCTCGCGCTGATTTTGTTCAGCACAGTGGTCGACTACTGGGCGGGCGGCCAGCTCGATCGCAAAGACGGGCCAGGGCGTCGACGTTTGCTGGTGCTGTCGTGCTTGGTGAACTTGGGCGCGTTGGGCGCGTTCAAGTACTTCAACTTCTTCGTCGAGTCAGGCGCCGAGCTGCTCGCCTGGCTCGGGTTCGGTCGTCACGACGCTACGCTAAGCATCGTGCTCCCGGTGGGGATCAGCTTCTACACGCTCCAGTCGATGACCTACACCATCGACATCTACCGCCGATCGCTCAAACCTACGCGCGACGCAGTTGACTTCTTTCTCTACGTCGCGTTTTTTCCTCAACTCGTCGCGGGCCCGATCGTTCGTGCGTCGGACTTTCTCCCTCAGCTCGAAACTTCACGGACGTTTGCCATGGTGCGATGGCGCTCTGCGCTGTGGCTCTTTCTGATCGGGTTTTTCAAAAAAGTATGCGTATCGGACAATGTCGCGCCGTTCGTGGATGCGTTTTATGAAGGACCAGAACGCTTCGACCTCTTTGCATCATTCTTGGCCCCAGTGCTCTACTCCGTGCAGATCTACTGCGATTTCTCGGGCTACTCCGATATGGCGATCGCGACCGCAGCGCTGCTTGGCTACCGGCTCTGCGAGAACTTCAAGCACCCCTACTTTTCGCCCAACGTCGCGGAGTTCTGGCGCCGCTGGCACATCAGCCTCTCGTTTTGGCTGCGTGACTATTTGTATATACCGCTCGGTGGCAACCAGCATGGGGAATGGAAACGCAAGCGCAACCTCATGCTCACGATGCTGATCGGTGGGCTATGGCACGGCGCTGCGTGGACGTTCGTAGGCTGGGGATTCTTGCATGGCGCAGGGCTCGTGGTGCACCGATGGTTCCAGCGCCGAGGATTCCGGCTGCCCCACGTGCTGGGCGTGCTGCTCACGTTTTCGTTTTGGACGTTCACCATGATCCTATTTCGATCGACCAGCATGGAGGTCGCGTTCCAGGTCATCAAGAGCACGCTATTGCTGCAGGCGTCCGGCCCTGAAACGCTCCCGTTTCATTTGGTGACCGCGCTCGTGGGCCTGTGGGTTGTGCATCTGCTTGCGTGTCGCGGGGTGCTTGATGCCTATTTGCCGCGACTCAAACGCTATTCGTTTGCGGTGGCCTATGGCGCGGCGTGGGCTATCGCGCTGAACCTGATCTACTCCGGTGAGCGACCGTTTATTTACTTCCAGTTTTAGGGTCCAACGGAGCTCGGAAGGATTCGACGGAAATCCCGTGGCGTTCTGTCCATCGATAGATTTGACGGCGATTTTTTCCGAAAAAGGCCGCCACGTTCGCGATGTTGCCTTCGTAGTGGGCGAGCACGGCTTTGAGATGCTCTTCCGACGGAGCAACGTCTCGAGGAATCCCGGCCAAAGCGACGGAGCTCGGATCGCTATCGTCGGCGGACGCTCGATCAGAAAGGGCTTCGGAGATCGTCGCCGGAAGATGTTCGAGCCGAATCGTCGCTGAAGAACCAGCCTGCATGGCGGTGGACATGGCGACGTGTTTGAGCTCGCGAACGTTTCCCGGCCAGGCATAGAGCAAGAGCGCTTCCGCGCAGTCGACGGTGAGCGAGAGCGTACGCGGGTTTTTTCCGGTGAAGTGTTTAAAGAGCGGGAGCACGTCGTCCGGTCGCTCGCGAAGCGCGGGAACGTGAACGCTCCAGCCCGCGAGTCGACTGAATAAATCTTGTCGAAACCGCCCCTCCGCCACGTCCCGCGAGAGATCGCGATGCGTTGCGGCAACCACGCGAACGTTGACTTTGCGTGTTCGCGTGTCGCCGACCGGCCGAATCTCGCCGTCTGCCAGCGCGCGCAAGAGTTTGGGCTGAAGCGGTGGGGGGAGTTCGCCGATTTCGTCGAGGAAGAGCGTGCCGCCGTCTGCGGCCATAAAAATGCCTGGCTTCTTCCCTTGTGCGCCCGTGAATGCGCCGGCGACGTGTCCAAATAGTTCGCTTTCGGCGAGCGCTTCGGGGAGCGCGCCGCAGTTGATCGCCATCAGCGTTCCTTCGCGCTGGCTTCGGCGATGGATCTCTTGCGCGACCAGTTCTTTGCCTACGCCGGTGGGCCCAATGATCAACACCGGAAGCTCGCTTTTCGCGACTTGGCCGACCCGTCCGCGTACCTGGTCCATGGCGAAGCTTGGGCCGCGGAGCGGCGGTCGTTCGAAGAGCAGTGGCTGGTCGGTCGCAAAGCGGAGCGTTTCGAACATGAGCAAAGTCGACCCCACGCGAACGATGTCCCCGGTGACCAAGGTTTGTGCGCCCAGGCAGCGAGCACCGTTGACGAACGTTCCGTTTCGGCTCGAGAGATCTTCGAGCCGAGCAGCACCGTGCTCGTCGATGTCCACCCGGGCGTGGTTCCGGGAGACCTGAGAGTCCATCAGTGCGAGCGGCCCGGTGGCCGAACCGGCCCGTCCGATGGTAAGCGTGCCCCCAGGCGCCAGCTCCACGTGCCCTCCCTGGCGTTGTTCGGCGTGCAAGAAGCGAAGCCGCGAAATCAGCGGGGCTCGTCCGGCGGCGCGCGGTGTGGGGACGGTTTCGTCGGCTTTCATAAGGCAGGGTTCCGCCAGGCGGCGTGCGGGTTCGAGAAGAACGCTCGGCGGGGTAGGGGCTCGATACGAAGAGGATACCCGCGATTTGCGCGCGCCGGAAGCATTGGCCACACTCGGCGCTCAGCGGCTCACTCGTTGCCGCGCAACCTCAAGCCATGCGCCCCCTCTTTTTTATTGCGGAGTTTCATCGAGCCTACGGCGCGCAGCGGAGCTGTCTGCAGCTCGTGCGGAGCCTTCAGACGGCCGGGCATCGCCCCGCGGTCATGTTTCCCGGGGACGGGGTATGCACGGAGCTGTTTCGGCGCTCTGGAGTCGAGACCCATGTGCTCGAGGGGCCACCGATTGCCAAGCGTTTTGGCCAAAACCTTTTGCGGGAATCTCGCCTCCGCAAGGCGTCTTATCTGCTAACCCAAACCTTGCCCTACAGCGCACAGGTCGCACAACACGCGCGTCGCTTGGAGGCCGATGTGCTCCATTGCAATACTCCGCGGTCGATGTTTCTCGCCGCGCCGTGCGCGCGCGCGATAGGCATGCCTGTGGTGCTGCACCTCCGAGGCCTTTCGACGCCCTTTAGCCGGGTTCAGCGCTACGTCTTTTCATCGATCGCGTCGCGCATGATTTTGGTCGCGAACGCCATCCGGGACGATCTCGAGCCGCGGTTCTGGAACAAATGCCGGACGATATACAACGCGGTCGATGATGCATCGCTCGCTACGCCGCCTGGCGCCGCGTCTCCCGAGTTGGATCGCATTCGGTCTCTCGGCCGGCCGATAGTGCTCGCGGTCGGCGCGCTGGTGCCCGCCAAAGGCCAGCATCATCTCGTAGAGGCAGTGCGCTTGCTCAATGCGCGACTTGGGTCGAAGCGACCGGAGGTGGTGCTGCTGGGCTCCGAAGTGCATGAAGCCTACAGCCGCCACCTCAAGCAACAAGCACGCGCGGCGGGGCTTTCCAACGTTCACTTCGTGGGCTTCTCCGACGTGCCTGCGCTTTGGTACCGAGCCAGCGATGTGGTGGTGCTTGCGTCGGTGGTGCGCGAAACCGTTCATACCGCTGAGGGGCCGATTGAAGCACGCAGCGGGGAAGGGTTGCCGCGTACCATCCTTGAAGCGATGTACCTCGGCAAACCGGTGGTGGCGACGGCGGTGGCCGGGGTTCCCGAAATGATCGTGGACGGAGAGACCGGGCGCACCGCGCCCCCCGGAAACCCGGGTGCATTGGCCGATGCGATCGCCACAATGCTCGAACAGCCCGAGGCCGCGCGCGCGATGGGAGAGAAGGCCGCGAAGCGTGCGCGCACCCAGTTTACCGCGCAGGTGCTCGTGGATTCATGCCTCGACGTGTATCGCGAACTTGCGCCGCGAAGCGCCGCTTCGGCCCGCTAGCCGACGAGTTTCCAACTCACCAATCGAGGGGGTCTCGGAAGACCTTCTGAACAGTTGCGTGCAGAAACGACTCCGCACTGTCGTGGGAAATGCGGGACGTGGGCTGCATGCACGACTCCGCAATATCGGCCACCGTTTGTGTCATGGATTTGCGAGATGACGGATATCTCAAGGTTTTTTGAATCGCCGAACTCTGGCCTGGGCCTTGCTCAAGAGAGCCCGTGCAGCGCGCACGAAGCGTGAACCACGGAGGTTTTCGATTCGTGCGCCCAAGCGAAAGGCAATGGCAATGAATCGAGTAAAAACAGAAGCGTCGCGTCGCATCGCACGCGCGCTGTTGTGCAGTCTGATCGGTGTCGCGGGACCGATGGGTCTGGGTTGCGCGGCTGATTTGACCGCGGGCGACACGGGTTCTGGCGACGTGAACGCGAGCGATGTGGGTGTGCAGTCGAGCTCGCTGACCGCGGCCAAAGTTCGATGGATCCCCAAAGGAGAACCGCTCACCAAAGCAGGAGTGGTCGCGTACCAAGTAGAACCCGGATCGCCGGCCGACATGACCTTGTTCTCGTCAGAGAAGCGTCCCGTGCTTACCGCCTCGATCTACGACGTCGATCCGAAGAACCCACAGGATTCCGATCCCCCACGCGCGACCGTCCACACCGCAAACGGTCGGCCGCTGGGCGTCGCCACCTACAACAACGGCCGCGATGAAGCACCGGATTGGGAAACCTCGCAGCAATCATCCTCGGGTGACAGTGGTGTCACCTGTTTCTTGCTGTGCTTGGCGTGCTCCAACACGGGCGACCTTGAGCAGTGCGTTCGCTGCCAACTTTGCTTGGATGACCTGCCCGACGAAGAAGAGGAAGAGTGCGACCCGGATACCGATGAAGACGGCTGCGAATGTCCGCAGGAGCTGATGGGGCTCGACTGCGACGACCCCGTCAGCAACCCTGCGCAGACGCAGGGCGCCTAGCGTTCGCGGTGTGACGGTCCCCTTTGAGCCCTGCGGGGTTCAAAGGGGCCGGTTCCGATTTCGCTAGAGGACGCTTTGAGCGTCCGGCCCGCAGATGACCTTGGGGTCGCCGGGGACGGGGACTCGCAGATGCGGTGCCGTCTCAAGACGGGTGGCGGGATCCCTGCGCCGCGCAAGTCCCCCTCGGCGCCCGCGCCGACCGGGGTTTGGGCGTGCAGGCCGGTTGGCACGGGCGACGCCCCGGCGACCCCAAGGTCATCTGCGGGCCTACTGGGACGCGTCTTGAGCGCGAGACCGTCCTAAGACGTCGCTCCTGCGATTGAATGGGGACTTTCGTCCGGATTTCGCTGCCAATCGCTTCCCTAATTTGTGCTGCAGCGCGTTCAGCGTCGCCCAAGCACATGTGTTTCTAAATCCTTTGGATCGTTCATCCTTTCTGTGGATCACGACTCCCCTCAGCCTTCAACAAATCGTGCACCCGGGGTCGACGTGTGCCGTATCCCTGACCAAATGGTTCGCTTTTTGCTTCGATACGGGATTCGACTGGAGGATGAAATGAGACTCTCGCTGTGTTTGCTGAGTTGGGTGGTGGCCTCGAACGGATGTGCGGCCAAAACCGCGAGGGACGAGCTCGTCGTGAGCAAGAACGACGAAAACAACAAGAAAGCGTGTTCCGACAAAGACTTTCCAAAAGAAGAATCTGATTTCGCAGCAACCTGCTTGCTTACGTACAAGTACTGTGTTCGATGCGGGGGAGAGGGGCTAAAGAACGTTGATCTTTCTGGAAAAGACTTGAGCGATGGCGATTTTCGCGGAACGGATTTCCAGAAAAACGATTTAGAAGATACGAACCTCTCGGGCGCAGACTTGCGGGGAGCAGATTTGACGAGGGCTATGCTGAGACGGGCGAATCTCATCGGAGCCAATCTACGAGACGCGAAACTCGAGTACGCAGCGCTCGATAACGCCAACTTGCGCGGAGCTAATTTGGCTTATGCGGGGGTTCAGGGAACGTACTTTACCGGACCGCGAACTGATATGAGGGATGCATGTCTGGAAGGAATGAACTTTCGCGGCGACAGCACATACTGTTGGGTCGAAATCCGGCTACCGCCAGGGTACTACTGCGATATTCGATCAGACATTCCTGTGTTCAACACCTGGAAGAACATCCGCCAACACAACCCGCTTCCTCACACTGCGGCGAGTTGCTCGGCGAAGTGGGCGAATTGGTCGCTGTCGCGTTAGCGTCGCCTGTGCCCGATGCAGAGCAGGAATAGCGACGTAGAGCAGGAATCGCTACGCCGAAGCCTGCGGCTGATGTTCGTCGCCGGGCGCGTAGTAGCCTTCGCGGCGGTAGTAGTAGTACCCGCCGCCGTTGTAGCCGTAGCGCGATGCCGAGGCGTCGATTTGGTTGAGCACGGTGCCGACGACGTTTGCGCCGACGTCGCGTAGTCGTTTGATGACCGAGGCGGCGGCGTCGCGGCTGGTTTCGCCCATTTTGACGACGAGCACGGTGCCGTCGACCTGCGGGCCCACGATGGCGGCGTCGGTGACCGCGCCGAGGGGCGGGCTGTCGAGAATGACCCGGTCGAAGGTGCGGCGAGCTTCGGCCACGAGGTCGCGAAACTGCGGCGTATGAAGCAGCTCGGCGGGGTTTGGCGGCACGGGGCCGCAAGGCAGGACAAAGAGGTTGGGAACTTCGGTCTCGGCGGCGCAGTCGGAAAGCGCTTGTTCTCCTACCAGGACCGACGTGACGCCTACGTCGGAACCGAGGCCGAACGCTCGGTGAATGCGTGGGCGACGCATGTCGGTGTCGATGAGCAAGACCCGCTTGCCGCTTTGCGCCATCGCGATCGCCAAACTCACTGCGACGGTGGTTTTGCCCTCGCGCGGCTCCGCGCTGGTGATCTCGAGCACCTCGAGCGCGCGGTCGGCCCCCATGAAGGTCAGGTTGGTGCGTACCGTACGGCAGCACTCAGCCACCGCGGAGCGCGGATGGGTGTGTACGATGAGGTCGCGCGATTCGGATATGTCTTGCGGTTCGTATCGCGACCGGGCGTCTTTCGATTTGCGAAACTTTCGCCCTTTCTTGCGGCCGCCGCCGATGGTGGGAAGCGCGCCGAGCACGGTGGCTCCGAGGGCTTCCGCGTCGGCTGCGGATTTGAGCGTGCGGTCCATTCGGCTCAGCACAAACGCGAGCCCCAGCCCCGCAAAGAGCCCCGCAATCACGCCCAGCGAAAGGTTGATATGAACCCGAGGTTTCACTGGCAGAGCGGGCTTGAGCGCGCGGTCGACGATACGGACCACCGCGATGCGGAGCATTTTGGTGAGGTTGGTCTCGGCCGTTCGTTCGAGAAGAATCGCGTGCAGCTTGGCTTTGTTTTGCCGCTGGCGATTGAGTCGCTGATATTCGATTTCGCGCAAGTTCAGCTCCAAGCCAGCGCGGTTGGCCTGGTCTAGCTCGCGACGAAGCCCCGTTTCGAAACGTCTCGCTTCGGTAAGGTCTGCGTCTGCGCTCTCGACGACGCCCGCGATCGACCCTTCGATCTGTTTGCGCAAGGCGTCGATCTCCGCGGACAGCGAGAGCATTTTGGGGTGCGCTTCGCCGTAGCGTTTGGCGAGCGACGCGTGCTCCGCAGACTTGGTGCGGTATTGCGACCGCAGCGCCATGATGCCTTCGTGGTGATCGATTTCGCTCACGCTAACGGCGAGCGGGTTGGTGCGGTCCGCTTTGCGGAGCGTTTCGAGGCGAGCTCCGAGCTCAATGCGTTTCGCGCGCGCTTCGGTAAGCGTCTGCGTGAACTGCTGGATTTGGTTGGCCACGATGTTCTGACGGTCTTCCAGCGCGACCGAGAGCACGTTGTTTTCCAGCTTAAAATCGTGAAGCGCGTTTTCCGCGTTTTCGAGCTCAGACCGAAGCGAGCCCAGTTGCTTGTTGAGCCATTCCAGGGCGTCCACGGTGGAGCCCAGGCGGTCTTCGACGGTTTTTTCGATGTACGCCTCGGCGATTGCATTGGCCAGGGTCGCTGCGCGCTGGGCGTTGGTGTCCTCCACGTGGATGACCACGATGCGGGTTTCTTTGACCTGCTCGACCCGCACTTGAAGCTGCAGGCGCTGCGCGGCGGCGGCGACGGTTCGGCCTTTCCACGATGCGCGTTTGTCGGCGGCGACGCGAAAGAAGCCTGGGTCATGGTGAAGCGCGAGTTTTCGCACCACCTTCTCGGCGACCTGGCGGCTTTCCAGAATCTTGTTCTGGGTTTCGTAGAACTCCTGGGTGAGCCAGAAGTTGCTCACGGGCTCGGCCACGTCTTCGACTTCTCGGCCGAGGGGGCGGGGCGGAGACGGGTCGTACTCCAGGCTACATGTCGCTTCGTAGATTTTCGGCTGTCGAACCGTCCATGCGAGGGCCAGCACGGTGGAGAGCACCGTCAACCCGACGATGGTCCAGCGATACTTCAGGCCGACGCCGAGGAGCTCGCGAAAATCAAAACTGGAGGAGTTGGCCATACTGTCTTCCCGGGATTTCTACCGACTCATGCTGGGCAACGCCGCGCCGCCAGAAAGCGTGGACATTTGCCTGAGAAACCGCAGCGGTCAAGGTCGCGCCGGGCTCGCGGGCTGCCCATTGAGGCTTCGCGCGTCCGCCGGAGGCGCTGTATGAGGGGTAATGCACTTCCAAGGTAGTTGCGCTGATGGCTGTGTCGATTCACTTTTGGGTGGAATTTTTTGGTGCACTGGTTCGTTAGGGTGCGAGCTGGGCGCGCCATGCGGATCGCGCAAACCGTCGTCTTGACGCTTTTGTTGGCTGCGTGACAAGGTCCCGGCTCACGACGGGCCTAGAAGGACGCTAACCTGTGAACCACCTCGGTTTTGCACGAACAGTCGCGAAGGAACTCCTCTCGAACCGCACGCGACGAGGCTTGCAGCTCGATTTTGCCCGGATGAAGGCTCGGGTTCGCACGTTGGGCCGCAAGAATAACCCTCCGCCGGTAGACCGCCTTCACTTCGGGGCGGGCAATCGACGGGTCGCCGGTTGGCTCAACGTCGACCTCGCGCAGTCAGACTGGGACGTCGATCTCGGAACCACGCTTCCGTGGCCCGACGACTCGTTCGCCTGCATGGTGGGCCAGCAGGTCATTGAACACCTCGATCTGACGCAGCATCTCCGGCCATTTCTCAGCGAACTGAAACGAGTCGGCAAGCCTGGGGCCGAGCTGTGGGTGTCGTGCCCAGACATGGAGAAAGTATGCCGCGCGTACCTAAGCGACCGCGGTGTTGCGCTCAAGCAAGCGCGGCTCGAGCGGTTTCCGGGTTCTGTGAAAGATCCGGACGCGCCCCCGCAACATATCGTCAATGAGTTCTTCCATCAGAACGGCGCGCACATCAATCTCTTTGACCTCGAGCTGCTTACCTGGGTGCTGCAGGGCGCGGGGTTTGTCGACATCGTGCGCACCGACGAACAAGAATTTCTCGCGAAGTTTCCCGAGTTTCCCCACCGCAACGACGACGACGTCGCGCTTTACGTACGCGCCTCGGTGCCGGATTGACGCGGCGGGCCGGATGAGGACTACAGCAAAGAGGATGGGCCATTGAGCGTTTTGCAAGAAGTCTACGAGGCGCATCACCGCGAAGGCGGCCGCTACGGCTTCACGGTCGGTGAGGCGCGAAGAACGCCCTGGATTAAGGCGCGTGTCGGCAACGGCAATCGAATGCTCGACATTGGCTGCCGCGACGGAACGCTGACCCGCCATTTCGTCCAAGACAACTCCGTCGTCGGGGTGGATATCGACGCGCAGGCGCTCGTCCGCGTGCAAAAAGAGCTTGGTATCGAGACGCAGGTGCTCGACATCAACGCGGGGAAGTTTCCGTTCGAAGATGCATCGTTCGACCGCGTGGTCGCCGGAGAAGTGCTCGAGCACACTCAGTTTCCATGGATTCCAGTGGACGAAATCTTCCGCATCTTGCGTCCAGGAGGCCGGTTTATCGGTTCGGTGCCCAACGCGTTTCGTCTCAAGAACCGCATCGAGTTTCTTTTCGGCCGGGATTTCGAAGTCGACCCCACCCATCTTCACCAGTTTTCGCCGCAGGCCATCCGCAAGCTCCTCGGGCAGTTCTCGAGCGTTGAGATCGAATACCTAGGCGGCCGCCGGCGGAACCTACATCCTCGACTCTTTGGCGCTCACCTCATGTGGTGCGCCGAGAAGGCATAGCCGGCCCCTTGCGAGCGGGTCGCGAGATGTCTCTAGGCTGACATGCGCAGCGGCGGTTACCGAGGCTACCTGTTCATCGGGGCGCTTCAGGTCTTGGTGCGGTTTCGCGGGTTGGTCGCAACACCGATTTTTCTTCGCTATTTCGGCGTAGAACGATACGGCGCGTGGACCCAGATGTTGGTTGCGATCGGGATTCTCGTCGCATTCGGCCAAGCCAACCTGCACAACGGGCTGCTGCGCTTTTTTCCTTCGTCTGAAAACAAGGACCAAGTGTTCTGGAGCGGCGCGACGTTCATCGCGGTGCCCTGCTTACTTTTGCTCGCCGTATTCGGCGTCACGTTTGTGTTCACTCCGGGGTTTGCGGCGGGGGACAGTACGGCGCTGCTCGAGGTTCGCACGGTCATCCTGGTGGTGGTGGCGCGTATCGTCGTGATGTATCTGTCGAACGTCGATCGGGCGGAGGGTCGCCCGGTGGTGTACGTCGTGCTGTCCAGCGCGATGGGGCTGTCCGAATCGGTCGCGATCGTGGCCGCGTACTTCATGCGGGCGTCGTTCGCGCAGCTCATTCTACTGCTCTTTGCGAACACTGCCGTGTTGACGGTGGTGGTCGTGCTTAGAGCCCGCGCGCAGCTGCGGTGGTCTCGGCCGTCTATGGCGACCACGAAAAAACTTCTCGCGTATTGTTTGCCCACCATTCCGGTTTCCGTGTCCGCGGTCATCATCGTCGGCGGCGATCGGTTTTTGCTCGAGTACCTGAACGGAAGCGACCGTACCGTTGGGGTCTATTCCACCGGGTATCTCGTCTGCGGCATTCCAATGTACCTCGCGCAACCGCTCCTCGTGACGTTGCTTCCTCGGGCTTCCAAACTCTGGAACGAGGGCAACACCACCGGAGCTCGCGATTTGGTGCGACGTTCGCAGACGCTTTTTCTTATGTTCGCGATTCCGTGTGCGGCCGGGATTGCGATAGTCGGCCATCAAATTCTCATCTGGGTGCGCGGCGGCATGGAACCCGAGTGGACCACTCCGCTGCTGGCGTTGCTCGCCCTGGGTGGAACAGCAAACGGCATGTCGCTCATCGCGGTGCACGTAGCGATGTTGATGGAGCAAACCCAGAAGGCGATGTGGACCTTCGCAGGCGCCGCGGTCACCAACCTCGGCCTCAACGCGATACTCATTCCGTGGGCGGGAATGGAGGGTGCGGCCTTTGCGACGGTGGCGAGCTACGGATTCATCGTCGCGCTTCTCTGCTGGATGATGCCGTCGATTGCACGCACCTTTGATGGCCGTGCGCTCGTCAAAATCACCGCCGGCACAGCGTTCATGATCGCGTCGGTCTGCTGGATCGAACTCAGCCCGCTATCCTTTGGACCGATTGTCGCGCTCGCGATCGCCGTCTACGCCGCGGTGACGTTCGGCTGGTTTCGGTTATCGCCACTTGCACTATTCCGAGGGCTCTAGTCCAGAGCAGCGGCCTTTTGGTCTGATCGCGGCTTACCGCTGCGCTCGCTCTCTGCGAAAGGCTCGGAGCCTTCCTCAGTCGCTCGCTGTAGGGGCGCTCGCGCTCAGACCAAAATTCCGCTGCTCTATGGGATGCATCTTGCGCTGCAACCACCCCATTGACCACTGCTGTCGCCGCGCTGGTTTCTAGAGTAAAGCAGCGATCAGGTTGGTTGATTGCAGCTTCGCGTGGGCACGACCTCGTTATCGGCCGCTTGAATCAGACGGTACGTACCGCGAAACCGGAAACCTATGTTGAAGTGGCCGCGGTGTCGGCAGACCCCGTTGTCGGGCGACACTTCGTTCCGTGAATAGTCAGCTCCTCCGAACTGGTCTCCCGCCTGTTCGCTTCTCAAGCATTTTCGTAAACCTTTTGATCACAGACGTTTAGTCGCATAGTTGAGCGTCTTCGGAGACTTCGAGGTTGGGCATGAGCGTTCTGGTACATCTTTTGCCTTCCGTGAACTCTGGACGCGGAACGCGACGACAGAACATTTCGCTTAGTAAGCATGAAAAGGGAGCTGATGATGAGAACAATCAACCTGACTTTTGTGGCGATGCTTTTGATGTGCCTTCACATCGTTGCGGGTTGCGTATCGTCCACCGATACCGCGGCTCCCAGTACTGAAAAACAATCAACCGATGGAAACGAGTTTCTGGTTTCCGAACTGAAGATTGGCGTTGAGTCTGATGCTTCGCCTGAATACGACTGCGAGCGGTTGACGCTGACACCTACTGCGCCAGCAGGCACGGAGCTTATTTACTACATAAGTGTGCCCGGGGAGTCAGGATCTGCTCAGTTCCCGACACACCGCGCGACGGCTGGCGCGCGGGCGTATGGGCCATGCCTCTCTGTGCTGCAGGAGCTCGGAGAGACCGCGAAGGTCACGATCTGGTCGGACGGTTCAAATGGGTCTGAGCAAACGTTTACGTTTCGTCCTACGGATGCGTCGCTGGGAGACCAGTGCCCGCGCGGTTGTCACGCGGACTTGGAGTTTCTTGCGCGTTTCGAGCTCACTAAGAAAGATTCGACCGGCTCGACTGAGAAGTGCACGGAGTTCGACATCGCCGCGACTTTAATGTCTCAGGCTCCTGGGGCGCCTACGCTTCCATTCAACGTGGTTGTGCGGGGTAAAGACAGCTCGGCACAATTTCCTACCAGCGAGCTTAGCCTCGACTCCGACGGCGTATATAAGGGAACCACGTTTTGTCTGGATCTGAGCGAGTTCGATCAACCGAATCCCAAAGCTGAGGTAAACGTTTGGCATCCCAAAGTTCAGTGGTCTTCGCAAACGCGTATCATCCCAATTAATTGATGGTGTTGCGATTTCGCTTGTGAACGCAGCGCAAGTCGACCATTGATCACAAATTTCTGAGTCTGAAATCAGTGAGTTTGAAATTTTTGGAGGAGGAAGGGTGTTGGTGTTTGCATGAGTCATGCAAACACCTGGGCAGAGGAAGAATTTGGCACGGCGGAGCTTGGAGATACGCGTCGACGTTTGCGTCTGATCCAGCTCGCGACGCGCGCCGCCGAACAATCGGGAGGCACGGTGACGAGTGTCCTCCGAGACGAATCGGAGCGCGAAGGGGCTTTTCGCTTTTTGGGAAACACGTCGGTTTCCGTAGAGGCGATAGCGGCAAGCGCTCACCAATCGGTGCTTCAGCACTGCGAAGAGGAAGTTTTTTTCCACGTCGCCGTGGACCAAACGAGCCTGACCTTCGCCGACCGAATGCGGAACAAAGGATTGGGTCCAGCGGGAAAAGGGGTCCACCCGAAAGCGTGAGGCCTGCAGGTAATGACCGCGTTGGCGATGACTTCGAAGGGTCACGTGCAAGGGGTGTCAACGGACGGGCGAAGCTGATCGCTTCGGGACGGCGAAAGAGATCGGGTGCTCGTCACGTCCGGGTTGAGCTGACTTCTGTGTTTCGCGGAGACGGTTCGGGGACGGCCAAGGTGATCGCGACAGCTGCGGTTGATCGCGGTCGGGTCGCTGGGCGTGAACGCGGCGCGGATCACCGCCGCTTTCAGGTTGTCGGGGACGAAGACCCGCGGGACGCCACCGAGCGCTTCGACCAGGGTGACGCGCAGCTGCAACCAGGTCTCGACTCGCTGGTCGAAGACAATACGCGCCCACGTGTACCGGCTGTAGCCGAGCACCGCCACGAAAGCCCACGCCTTGCGCAGTGTGTGCGTGCTCGGATCGAGCAGCTTGCCGACGTGGCCGAAGTCGACTTGCACCACTTCGCCCGGCGCCGTCTGGACCGGGATCGCCACGTCGTTCGCCTGCACACCACGCTCGCGAACGATGGTGCGTACCAGCCGCTTGACTTGCGCGTAGGATCCGTCGAAGTCGTCGTGCTTCCGCCGAAGCCGTCGACGGATTTCCTTCGCACCCAGTTTCCGGTCGAGCAGGGCTTCGACCTGAGGGCGCCAAACGTCGATCTTGGACCGCTGCTGCGAGGGCAATGAGCTCCGCGGCAGCTGTTCGAGCACCGCCGCCTTCAGCTCCTCGAGCGCGGGCAGCTCCTTGACTGGGCCATCGAGCAACTGCGCTTCGACAAGAGCCCGGCGGTAGCTCCTCTCCGTGTTCGGGCTCATCGCCAACTGCCGCGCGACCGCTCTCGCTCCGACGCCCATCCGGTGCAGTCGCACCAGCTCCTGCAACCGATCCATCTGCACTCTCCGCGCTGCCATCGACGACACCTCCGGGCTCGCATGCTGCGCATCCGAACTCGATCACCGAAGGCCCTTCGTCTTCTCCTTTTGGCTCCTGTACGTGTGTCCAGTTGAGCGGCGCTGTCAGCGCGATCACCTGCGCTGTCCCCAACGCGATCACATACGCCGTTCCCTCACATGACGCCCAGTGCGGCCAAGAAAGCCGGTCATTCGCCCCGTCGGGCGCGTCACTTGGCCGTGCGACGGTGTCCCGTCACCCTCGAAGTAAGGCCCTGGTCTTCGAGCTATGACAAGCCGGGAAGACGCCTTCCCTTCTGGCTGGTCCACGTGCGTGACCAAGCAAACCGGCGCACGGCCCTCGGGACGCCGCACACGGGGCACGGTGGTGGTGCAGATGCGTCGCGCCTGCATCCATCGGCTTCGGAACGCGCTGTACCACTGGTCTCGTGTGGCGACTCAACGCGACCCCTATCTCCGCCATCGATACGTCCAGCTTCGTGCGCGAGGCACGCGTGATGCGACGGCGCTGCGCATCGTAGCGGACGGTCTATTGCGAACGGCGTGCGCGATGCTCAAGACCGCGACGATGTACCAGTCCCGAGCTGTGCCTGCGGAAGCGTCACCCTCATTGCGGATGGCCTAGGAAGAACGAATCGGACC